>NZ_JYDF01000114.1:0-43996 GCF_003263525.1 Rahnella sp. NRRL B-41462
GGTATTAATGACGAATCAGTAGGTTGAAGTGTGCTTTGGCATGAGTTTTGTCATTAAAACCCCCTCCCGTCCTCCCCCTTCGCAGGGGGAGGAGCAAACCCTCTCTGATGTAACCGCACGCACTGATTTAAATCACATCCCCTTTTGATCTACTATTCCTTAGTTCGCTCCGGACTCACTCACCTGCGTCTGGCTGAAATTCATAAAAACAAGAGTCTAAGGAAAGCATGGAAATCTTCTTTACCATTCTGATTTTGATTCTGGTGGTGTCGCTCTCCGGTGTCGTCACCAGAATGTTGCCGTTTCAGGTTCCTCTTCCATTAATGCAGATTGCCGTCGGTGCTTTGCTGGCGTGGCCCAATTTTGGCCTGCACGTGGACTTCGATCCGGAACTGTTTCTCGTCCTCTTTATCCCGCCGTTGCTGTTCGCCGATGGCTGGAAAACCCCGACCCGTGAATTCCTCCACCATGGGCGCGAAATTCTCGGGCTGGCGCTGGTGCTGGTGCTGCTCACCGTCGTCGGTATCGGTTATCTGATTTATATGATGGTGCCGGATATTCCGCTGGTGGCCGCGTTCGCGCTGGCTGCGGTGCTGTCGCCGACCGATGCCGTGGCACTGGGCGGCATTGTCGGTAAGGGCCGTATTCCTAAGTCGATCATGAGCGTGCTGGAAGGTGAAGCGCTGATGAATGACGCGTCCGGTCTGGTGTCGCTGAAATTCGCTATCGCCGTGGCGATGGGCACGATGATCTTTACCGTCGGTGGTGCCAGTGTTGAGTTCCTGAAAGTCGCGATTGGCGGTCTGATGGCCGGTGTGGCGGTGACGTGGTTGTACAGTAAATCGCTGCGCATTATGAGCCGCTGGAGCGGTGATGATCCGGCCACACAAATCGTCTTCCTGCTGCTGTTGCCGTTCGCGTCTTATCTGATTGCCGAACATATCGGTGTGTCGGGCATTCTGGCCGCTGTGGCTGCAGGGATGACCATCAGCCAGTCCGGCATTATTCGTAATGCACCGCTGGCGATGCGTCTGCGTGCGAACAGCGTCTGGGCGATGCTTGAGTTCGTGTTCAACGGCATGGTGTTCATCATGCTGGGTCTGCAATTGCCGGGCATCCTTGAGAACTCAATTGATCAGGCGACACACGACCCGTCTATCGTGACGTGGCACCTGTTTGCTGATGTCGGGATTATCTACTTTGCGCTGCTGATCCTGCGTTTCGTCTGGCTGTGGGTGATGAAGAATTTCAGCAACCGTTTCCTGAAAAAGAAACCGCTCCTGTTTGGCAGCTACAGTACGCGTGAACTGTGGGTGGCGTCTTTTGCCGGTGTGCGCGGAGCCATTACGCTGGCCGGTGTGTTGTCGATTCCGTTATTCCTCGCCGATGGTTCGGCGTTTCCGTCGCGTTATCAGCTGGTGTTCCTGGCGACCGGCGTCATTCTGTTCTCGCTGATTGCCGGTGTGATTGCCTTGCCGTTCCTGCTCAAAGGCGTGGTAGTGGCGGATGGTACCGCTTATCGCGAAGAAGAGCGCATGGCGAAATCGGTCGCGGCGGAAGTGGCGATTGAAAGCCTGCATAAGATGGAAGAGCGTCTGGCGGCGGATACCGAAGAAAATATTGATGAACAGACGCTGAAGGAAATCAGTTCGCGGGTTATCGGGACGTTACGGCGACGCACGGCCAACCGCGATGATATGGAAACCGCGCTGAAGCTGGAAAACCTCGAGCGCCGCTTCCGTCTGACCGCGCTGCGCGCTGAACGTGGTGAGCTGTATCACCTGCGTGCCACGCAGAAAATCAGTAACGAGACGCTGCAAAAACTGCTGCATGACCTCGATTTACTTGAAGCGCTGCTTGTCGAAAAAGAAGTGTAGTTTCTGTCAGAAATGAAAAAACCGCGTGCGCTGCCAGGTTCACGCGGTTTTTTATTGGCTATTTCCAGTAGTCGCGGCACAACGTGATCCACGCCTGTGCACTGTGCGAGAGATAGCTGCCCTGATGCCAGATCAGCCCGAGCTGCCACGGCATCAGCGGATCCAGTGGCAGCCACATCAGGACATTCTTATCCAGCCGCTGACAGACCGGTTCCGGCAAAATCGCCACACCCATACCGGTTTGTACCATCGCCGCCAGGAAATCCCACTGCCCGCTGCGCGCCGCAATTTTTGGCGTAAAGCCGTGTGAGGTAAAGGCATCCATCAGTTGGCGGTACAGGGCAAAATCTTCGTTATAAATCAGGATGCTTTCATCAGCCAGATCACTGAACCCGATGCGCGTGCGGTTCAGCCAGTGCGGCGTGCGCGGCACCACAACGCACAGCGGATGACTGAACAGCAGCAGTGAGGCGATAGAAGGCACGGCGTCAGCGGGCAGGGCAGTCAGCGCCAGATCCAGCTCGCCGGAAATCACAGCCTGTTGCACGGTCAGCCCGCCAAACTCGGAAATAATCAGTTCAATGCCGGGATATTGCTGGCGGAAGCTGCCGATAAGCGGCGCGATTTGCGTCCCGACCATCGGCGGAATGCCCAGCCGCAGATGACCGGATTTCAGCGAGTTAATGTCTTCCAGTTCCGCTTCAAGCTGGCGGAATTCCTCAAGGATATTCAGGCCACGCTGATACAACGCCTGACCGCTGTCGGTCAGGTGTAAACGCCGTCCTTCGCGGACAATCAGCGTGCATTCCAGTTCTTCTTCCAGATGACGCAGCATTTTGCTGATCGTTGGCTGGGTGACGAACAACTTTTCCGCCGCGCGGGTAAAGCTCTGCTGGCGAACCACTTCGACAAAATAGCGTAAGGTACGGACGTCCATGGGCTGATGTTTCCCCGGTCAGATCGGCGAGTTACAAAGTATTCCAAACTGGAATCATTTTTATGATTTTAATTCATTTCTTTACCAGTTTCCTGCCAGCGTATACTTCATTTTCACACTTTTCCCTCTTTCGAGGTCGTCCCCATGTTGTTGGCGTTGCGCACTAAAGCGCCGTCCCTGCTGACCCGTTGTCAGATCCCTGTTCAGGTGGTGTTGTACGCGGTGTTATTCGTTATCGCTGATCGTCTGGTCACTGCGTTACATCTGCCGTTACCCGCCAATATTGTCGGGATGCTGATGCTTTTACTGCTGATTATGTTGCGTATTTTGCCTGTGAAATGGGTGAAAGCCGGTTCCCGCTGGTTGCTGGCGGAAATGCTGCTGTTCTTCGTACCAGCCGTGGTGGCTGTGGTGAATTACGCCCAATTGCTGATGATCGAAGGCTGGAAAATCTTTCTGGTGATTGGGATCAGCACGATGCTGACGCTCGGGGCGACTGCCGTGGTGGTCGATAAAGTGTATCGTCTGGAGCAGCGTCTGGCGGCAAGGAAGGCGAGCCGTGACTGATTTACTGATCAGCATGTTGTGTTTTGTGGTCACCCTCGGGTTGTATTACGGCAACAAAAAACTGTACCGCCAGAAGCGCACACTGCTGCTGATGCCACTGGTGTTCACGCCGATTGTACTGGTGATTTTGCTGGTGGTGACGCACACGTCGTATCAGGATTACCTCGGTGAGACGCACTGGTTGTTATGGCTGCTCGGGCCGTCAACCATCGCGTTTGCGGTGCCGGTTTACGAGAATATGGCGGTGATCCGCCGTCACTGGATGTCGCTGAGTGCGGGCGTGCTGACGGCGATAGTCGTTGCCGTCGGCAGTTCCGTCTGGCTGGCGCGCATGCTGACCCTGCCCGAAGAAATCCAGCGTAGTCTGGCGGTACGCTCTATCACTACGCCGTTTGCACTGGCAGCCGCGAAACAAATGGGTGGCCAGCCTGATCTGGTCGCGTTGTTTGTGGTGATCACCGGCGTATTCGGCATGGCGGTCGGGGATATGCTGTTTCTGCGTCTGGCGGTAAAAAGCGGCCTCGCAAAAGGTGCCGGTTTCGGTGCGGCGTCACACGGTGCGGGCACGGCGAGAGCTTATGAACTGGGTGCGGAGGAAGGCGTAGTATCAAGCCTGGTGATGATGCTGGCAGGGGTTGTCACTGTGGTGATTGCGCCGGTGATCGGCGGGGTGATGTGGTGATGATCTTTTGAAAAAGATCTGAAACATTAAGGTCAAGACCTTGGGTTGCCACCCAAACTGGCCTTAAGGGCGGCTTATCGCCGCCGCCCTTAAGAATCCCGGGCTCTTTTACTGCACGCTTCGCTCGCTGGCTATGTTTCAGGTGCCGCAGCGATAGCCGCAAAATTCCGCCGCTGCGCGGTGCCCTCCGTTCGGGTTACAACCCGCGCAAAAAGACGCGCGGTTTTCCACCTCTCCTCCGGCGGTATTTTGGAACCGGCCTCAACGTTAACTTCACAACCTCACTTTCCCCTTTTGGGCGGTTTCGGCGCAGCGCGATAAGTGATCACCGCTAATGAGAAACCGAAATTTTCACCGTTCCGTTCAGATGCCGGTCAAGCTGCGGCCTCAGCTCAGTGAATCACCTGTGACAAGAACTCCCGCGTCCTCGCTGACTTCGGATTGGCAAAGAACTCCAGCGGCGGGGCCTGTTCCACGATCTCCCCGCGATCCATAAAGATCACCCGGTCGGCGACCGTTCTTGCAAAGCCCATTTCATGCGTTACACACAACATGGTCATGCCTTCTTCCGCCAGCGTGATCATGGTGTCCAGCACCTCTTTCACCATTTCCGGATCGAGCGCAGAAGTCGGTTCATCAAACAGCATAATTTTGGGCTTCATACACAGCGAACGGGCGATCGCCACACGCTGTTGCTGACCACCGGAAAGCTGGCCGGGGAATTTATGCGCATGCTCGGCGATACGGACACGTTTCAGGTAATGCATCGCCAGTTCTTCGGCTTCTTTCTTTGGCATCTTACGCACCCAGCAGGGTGCCAGGGTGCAGTTTTGCAAGACGGTCAGATGCGGGAACAGGTTGAAATGCTGGAACACCATACCGACTTCGGTGCGCACGCGTTCGATATTGCGCAAGTCGTCGTTCAGTTCGGTTCCGTCCACCACGATGCGCCCTTGCTGGTGCTCTTCCAGATGGTTAATGCAACGGATGGTCGTTGATTTCCCCGAGCCGGAAGGGCCGCACAACACGATACGTTCACGCGGTTTCACGCTCAGGTTGATGTCTTTCAATACGTGGAACTGTCCGTACCACTTATTCACGTTTTCCAGCGTGATCATCATATTTTGGTTTTCAGTGACTTGATGGTCGCTCATGGTTTACCTCAGTGTGCGGAACGTCCGGTGTGAAAGCGTCTTTCCAAATGCTGGCTATAACGCGACATGCTAAAACAGAAAATCCAGTAGACGGCGGCGGCGAAGACGTAGCCTTCGGTTGACATGCCCAGCCATTCAGGATCGACGGTGGCTTGCTGGACGCTGCTGAACAAATCAAACAGGCCGATGATGATCACCAGACTGGTGTCCTTAAACAGCGCGATAATAGTGTTGACCAGACCCGGTATCACCATTTTCAGTGCCTGCGGCAGAATGACTAAGCCTTGCGTTTTCCAGTAGCCGAGCGCCAGTGATTCGGCGGCCTCCGTCTGGCCTTTCGGCAGCGCCTGTAACCCGCCGCGCACCACTTCCGCGACATACGCCGACTGGAACAGCACCACCCCCACCAGCGCACGCACCAGTTTGTCGATACTCGTCCCTTCGGTCATAAACAGCGGCAGCATCACCGAGGACATGAACAGCACGGTGATAAGCGGCACGCCGCGCCAGAACTCGATGAAAATCACCGACAGAATACGCACGACAGGCAGGCTTGAACGCCGTGCCAGCGCCAGCATAATGCCCAGCGGTAACGCACCGGCAATGCCGACAGCGGCAATGATCAGCGTCAGTGTCAGGCCACCCCACTGACGGGTTTCGACGCGACTCAAACCCAGGAAACCGCCGTACAGCATGATCCAGGTGAAAATCGGGAAGAGCACCATCCAGCAGGCGATATAACGTCCGCGGCGTGGCATGGCTTTAAAGAAGATCGGTGCAAGGGTCAGCAGACCGACGATCAGTGTGACGTTGATGCGCCAGCGTTGATCGAACGGATACAGCCCGTACATGAACTGGCCGAAACGTGCGTGGATAAACACCCAGCACGCGCCAGCTTTGGTGCAGTCAGTGCGCGCCGTGCCAACCCAGTTGGCCTGAAAAATCACCCAGTTCAACAGCGGAGGGATCAGCAGCCACATCAGCCATAAACAGAACAGCGTCAGCAGGCTGTTAAACCAACTGGAGAACAAATTTTTACGCGCCCAGAGCACGGCCGTTCCGAGTGGCGTTCCGGGTTTCACGGCTCTGACTCCCGGAGGAAGTGTTGTCATTGTCATGGGATTCCCTTAACGCTCGACCAGCGCGATACGCCGGTTGTAAATGTTCATCAGGAAGGAAATTGCCAGGCTGATGATCAGGTACACCGACATCGTAATAGCAATGGTTTCAATTGCCTGACCGGTCTGATTGAGCACGGTACCGGCGAACAGCGACACCATATCCGGATAGCCAATTGCAGCCGCCAGAGAGGAGTTTTTCACGATATTGAGATACTGGCTGGTCAGCGGTGGAATGATCACCCGCATGGCCTGCGGCAAAATCACCTGACGCAACGTGACAGGATTCGGCAATCCTAACGAACGGGCGGCTTCATGCTGACCGTGTGAGACAGACTGAATGCCGGATCGGATCACTTCGGCGATAAACGTTGAGGTATAGACCGATAATGCCAGCGTTAACGCCGCCAGTTCCGGGATCAGCACCATGCCGCCACGGAAGTTGAACCCGCGTAGCGCAGGCACGTCCCAGTGCAGCGCAGGCCCGAAAATCAGGTGCGCCAGCGCCGGAAAGACAACCAGCATCACAATCGCCCACGGCCAGATATGCCAGATCCGGCCGGTGTGAATCTGGCGGAAATGGTTGTAGCGTTGCAGCGCGATGATGCCAAAAATCGCCAGCAGCACGGCGATAAAGCCCGCCAGACTGCCCGGTGCCAGTTCCGGTGAGGGCAGATAAAAGCCACGGTTACTGACGAAAGCCAGGTCAAAAGCATTCAGACTCTGACGCGGCCCCGGCAGGTTACGCAGTACGGCGAAATACCAGAAGAAGATTTGCAGCAGCGGGGGAATGTTACGGAACGTCTCGATATATACCGTCGAGACTTTGCGAATCAACCAGTTATCGGAAAGGCGTCCTAAGCCGATAATGAACCCGAGAATCGAGGCAAAAACGATACACAGCGCGGAAACCAGCAGCGTATTCAGCAGACCGATAACAAATACGCGGGCGTAGGTGTCACCTTCCTGGTAATCAATAAGATGCTGAACAATGCCGAAACCGGCACCTTTTTCAAGAAACGCAAATCCCGAGGTGATCCCTCGTGTAGTCAGATTGGTAATGGTGTTGTGGAGCAAGTAACCCAAACAGGCTACCAGCAACACCACCGCGAAAATTTGGTAAATCCAGGCTCGTACGGCTGGGTTGGTCAGCGATAACGAACCTTTTTCGGTTGGGCGTTGCGACATAGTGAATGGCCTTTAGCAATCTTTCACCGGGAAGTGATGCACCGGGGAACGACCGGTGCATCAACATCCTTAAACACTTTTCAACTTCATGAAGAAAGGATATTTAGCGAACTGGAGGAGCGTATTGGATCCCGCCTTTATTCCACAATGCGTTCTGGCCACGTTTGATTTTCAGCTCGCTGCCCTGACCGACGTTGCGTTCAAAGCTTTCGCCGTAGTTGCCGACCTGTTTAACGATTTTTACTACCCAGTCATTAGGCACTTTCAGGTCAGCACCGTAAGTCCCGGTTTTGCCCAGCAGGTTGCTCATATCAGGTGTCGTCGGGTTAGCCGCCAGCTTATCCACGTTCTGAGAGGTTACGCCCATTTCTTCAGCGTTCAGCATCGCGAACAGTGACCAGCGGACGATCGCCAGCCAGTCTTCGTCACCACGACGAACTACCGGACCCAGAGGTTCTTTAGAAATCACTTCCGGCAGAACGATGAATTCGTCTGGTTTGCCGAGTTTGATACGCAGTGCGTACAACTGAGACTGGTCAGAGGCCAGGGTGTCACAACGACCTGAGTCCAGCGCTTTCGCACTTTCGTCCGAGCGGTCGAAGGTGACCGGGGTGTAAGTCATTTTGTTGGCTTTGAAGTAGTCAGCCACGTTCAGCTCGGTATCCGTACCGGCCTGCAGACAGACCGTTGCGCCATCGAGTTCTTTCGCGCTTTTCAGGCCCGCTTTCTGGTGAGTCAGGAAGCCGATACCGTCGTAGTAGTTTACGCCAGCGAAAATCATGCCCATGCCCGCATCGCGGGAAGAGGTCCAGGTCGTGTTACGTGACAGGATGTCCACTTCGCCAGACTGCAGCGCGGTGAAACGCTCTTTGGCAGTCAGCGGGGTATATTTCACTTTCTCAGCATCACCAAACACGGCAGCAGCCACCGCACGGCAGACGTCAACGTCGATACCGGTGAATTTGCCTTTGGAGTCAGCGTAAGAGAAGCCTGGCAGGCCGTCGCTGATACCGCATTGAACAAATCCTTTCTTTTTAACGGCATCCAGAGTGGTACCTGCATGAGCCTGACCAGCCAGTGTCACGAAGCTTGCTGCGGCAATCAGTGTTGAGAGCAATATTTTTTTCATAAAGCGTCCTGTGAGACAAAACTGAAAATTATTATTGTGTAAGTGCCGGAGCACCCTGTCTGTTTATGGGGCAACGCCCTCTGCACCTGTCTTTGCAAAGGGAGTGCCAACATGAAAAACGCCCCATCAATCAAGTCATGTAGAGGAATTGCACAGTAACATTGACGAGGCGTATAAAATTTATTGCCCCGTTTCAGTGCGCGGTCAATGTGGCTGCGTTAAATGAGTGCGGAATATTTCAATATTGGAGTGCAGATCGCGCTGTTTGCAGCGAAGTGAAATGTGCATTCATATTTGGAAAAAAAATGAGGCAAAACGATGAGTAAATCTCTCAGACCAGGCGTTCTGAGAGATATGTTGGCATGACGGGATTTAAAACAGGGGACATTATCAGTGCAGCGGAGAAAATAGAGTGACTTATTTGGCCTGATCTTTACTGCCTTTGATCAGTTTACGCGCCGCCGCAATCTGGTCATTGTCCGGCGTTTTAGGTTTGGCTTTGTTGAGCGCAGAACTGAGGCCTGAGCGCCCCCAAAGGTCAAAGCTGTCATCATCTTTGAGATGGTCAAAGATAGAAGGTGTCGCGTCGGGTTTTTTAGCCATAAAGATTACAGATCTCTTATTGGATGCAATGAATGAAAAAAGCCCGACGCGGTGGCATCGGGCTACTGTTTTATGGCCTCTGGCGCTTATCGATAAAGCGAAGGCGCACCCGCCGGGCGGGTTTTAAAGCGGCGATGCAGCCAGAGATACTGATCCGGCGCACGCATAATTTCTTTTTCGATCACGCGATTCATGTAGGCTGCTGCCGCCATTTCATCGTCGATCGGGTAATCCTGCAACTGGGGCTGGATAACCAGTTCATAACCCGCACCGCCTGCTTTACGTACCAGCACAACGGTCACCAGCGCAGGTTTTGCCAGACGCGCCAGCATAAAGGTTCCGCTGGTAGTTGCGGCCTGATCGACAGCAAACAGTGGCGCAAATACGCTGCCACGCGGGCCGTAATCCTGATCCGGCGCAAACCAGACAGCTTCGCCTTTTTTAAGCGCGTGAACCATACCGCGTAAATCTTTGCGATCGAGCATCGCCTTGTTAGACCGCATACGCCCCCAGGTCTGCACAAATTCCATCGCTTTATTATTGTGCGGGCGATACATCGCCATCATCGGCTGACATAAGCCCATCGCGCGGCCGCCTAATTCCAGCGACATAAAATGCACGCCAATCACCAGCACGCCCTGTTTGTTTTCCTGCGCCTTTTTCAGGTTGTGCAGGCCGCTGACATCAAACCAGCGTTTAACACGGGCATCCGACCAGAACCAGGCCATGCCGGTTTCCAGCAGGCCCATGCCAAGGGATTCAAAGTTGCTGATGATGCGCGCTTCGACCTGATCAGCGGGGAGATCCGGGAAGCACAATTGCAGGTTACGGCGCGTTATCGACACACGACGTTTCAGGAAACGCATGGACGTCCGGCCCAGCCAGATGCCGAGACGGTTTAACACCGGATAAGGAAGCTGAACCAGCAGGAACAATACGCCAAGGCCAAACCAGGTCAGCCAGTAACGTGGATGTAAAAATGATGCGCGAAAGCGAGGAGAATTCATAAAAGCCCAATCATCTGCATAAAAAACCGGGGTAACGCGTCAGGGGTTAGCTCAGTCGCGATACGAATTGTCTGTTAAAGAGTGGGACAACATGCGGGTGTAAACGTTTCCGAAAGCACATATATTGACTCACTTTTACTTTATCAAGACACAATTAAAAGGCGGGATCGCGAAGCTGAAGGGCTGTCCGTAGGCGTTGAGCGGGGCGAATTCGACTCTTGCCGTGAGTATAACATGTCGTGTGATCTAACCGCAGAGGGTAATTGTCCGATAAACGCACTCTTTACTGTTTATTTACGTGTGGGTTTAGACAATAAAATGAAAACGCTACGGAAAGAAGGCATTAGCATTCAGACGTCGCGATATCCTCCACATGATATTTCAGCATGCTCCGCTGGCGAAACATGCTGAAAGGGAATATCAGCGATACAGCGGGTTGCTCATCACAGAGTACCGTCCACTGCCATACAGCGCGATCACGACGGCGGCCATGAAGTAATAGACGATATCTTCAATCGCCCAGGCACCGACCGGGGTGAGTGCAAAGGTGTGATGGATACCGACCATCATCCACGCAACAATCATTGTCGCTGCGGCAGACAGCGCGGCGAGTCGGGTGAAAATCCCCAGCATCATCATAATCGGGGCGATCACTTCGCCGATGATCACGCCGTAGGCGACAAATGCCGGAATACCATAGCCTGCCAGCATGCCCTGAATACCGCCCAGACCGTCATGCAGCTTATGCCAGCCGTGAAAAATCAGCAGTCCATAGGTGATCCGTAACAGCAAAATCGCCAGATCAGGTTTGTTCAGTGCTGCGGTAAAACGAAGATAAAGTTGCTTCATCAGAGTGACTCCCGGAGACGTTTTATTGTCCGTCTAAGGTAGTGCTTAATCGCTGAATGCAGGAGATAATTATTCTCATTTGGGTTGATCTGGGTTAGGTTTTGCGCAGATTTTGGGGTAAAGGTTTACGGGCAAAGCAGAAAACAAAAAGGCGCTCCCCTTGCGGAAAAGCGCCTTTTTAAGACATCGACTGATTAGTATCAGTTCATGCCATATTTTTTCAATTTCTTACGCAGCGTACCGCGGTTGATACCCATCATCAGGGCCGCACGAGTCTGGTTGCCACGGGTATACTGCATCACCATGTCTAACAGTGGCTGTTCAACTTCAGCCAATACCAACTCATACAGGTCATTCACGTCCTGACCATTCAATTGAGCAAAATAGCCCTTAAGTGCTTGTTTTACCGAGTCACGCAGGGGTTTTTGGGTTACCTGATCCTGAGAATTAACGGTAGAAACGGTCAGTACGTCAGAATTCACGCGTTGTTCGAACATAGTTCTGTCAGCTCTTTTTTGTTACGCAAGATTTTCGAAATATGCTTCCAACGCCTCCAGCTGTTCGCTGGCATCCTCTATGGCGTTGAAGGAGCGCCGAAACTGGTCATTTGGGGCATGCTCCTGGAGATACCAGGAAACGTGCTTACGGGCGATACGGAATCCCTTGCCTTGACCGTAAAAGTCGTGCAATTCCCGTACGTGCCCTATTAACAAGCGCTGAACCTCACCCATAGGAGGTGGAGGTAACAGCTCCCCTGTGTCCAGATAATGCTGGATTTCCCGGAAGATCCAGGGTCTCCCCTGAGCGGCACGTCCTATCATCAGAGCATCAGCTCCGGTGTAGTCGAGCACCGCTCTGGCTTTATGCGGGTCAGTTATGTCGCCATTCGCGATAATCGGAATGGAAACACTCTGCTTAACTGTCCGAATACTGTCGTACTCTGCTTCTCCATTGAAGAGACAGGCACGGGTTCGGCCATGAATAGTCAGGGCCTGAATTCCACAGTCTTCAGCCAATTGGGCAATTTGTACACAGTTACGGTGTTCCGGTGCCCAACCAGTACGAATTTTCAACGTGACTGGCACATCTACCGCCTTAACAACGGCAGTCAGGATTTGTTTCACCAAATCCGGATACTGCAACAATGCAGAACCTGCCAGTTTGCGGTTCACTTTCTTGGCCGGGCAGCCCATATTGATATCAATGATTTGCGCACCGCTTTCCACGTTAATTCGTGCAGCAGCCGCCATATCTTCGGGGTCGCAACCGGCAATTTGCACGGCGCGGATCCCCGGTTCATCGTTATGTACCATGCGCAAACGTGACTTATCCGTCCGCCACACCTCCGGATTGGAGGAGAGCATTTCAGATACTGCCATTCCAGCCCCCATCGCATGACATAAGGCACGAAATGGTCGGTCAGTGATACCGGCCATCGGGGCCGCAATCAGGCAATTTGTAAGCTGGTGGTGTCCGATGCGCATGAACTAGGAATGACCATACTGATGTCCGCAAGGGCGCGTATATTACGCATTTTCGCTGCGATATGAAAGGCCAAACTTTGAGCAATTTGATAAGAAAATGCCTTGTCAGCGCTGAAGTTCATGACGATTTGTTTTTTTATCGTGGTTTTACATTGAGTTATGTGACTTCGGTCAAATTGTGCGCTTGGGCAAATTCCTAATAACTCTCTGAATCATCCGGTTATAACAGTTGATTCTAAGGGGAGATCTGACGTTTTAAGCAGCAACAACCACAAAATTCTGTGATGCAGATCGTCTTTTGGTTAAAAAGTGACTCATTTTCAGAAAGGTGAACAAACAAGACAAAGAGATGCAGAAACAGATTCTGCACCTTAATCTGCAGTACGGAATTACTCTGCCACTACCACGCGACCATGCAGTCCTTGTACCGGGCGATTGTTCGCATGATGCATCGCATGCTGGAATTTCTTCAGCTGCGCCTCAGACAGCGTCTGAGGTTGTTTAACGACCAGCCAGCGAACGCCTTCTGTACAAGGTGGCGTAGTCAGCGATCCGCTGAAACGATAATGCGTCAGATCGGTGGGCAGCAGGCCATCAAGACTGACTTTCTCTTTCAGCGTGACAGATTCGCCCGCTTTTTCCGGCATCTGTTGCCAGATTTTTTCCAGCTCGGCATTAGCTTTGCCGGTTTCAAACATTACGGCAATCACCGCAATTTCACCGTCAGCATCCATATGAACAAAATGCGCCTCCATCGGGAAAGATTTACCGTTGAGGGTATTTTCGCTCGGAGAGTGGAAGTGGAATTGCTGGAGGACGAATTTATCCCCGTCCAGCGTGGCAAAATCACCCTGCTGAACATTCACCTGCACGCTGTGGCCGTTATTAATGACATTCACCGGCGGTAACTGATAGCTGAGTTTAAGCGGGCGAGGGTGCACCTCTAACGCCTCTTTGATATCGATAGGCGACTGTGCTTTGCCCTGCTCGCACAGATGGAAGTCAGGGCTGAGTTTTGACCAGTTTTGCGGGGCGGCGTCGCCATCATATGACCAATGTGGCGCTTCGTTTGCGAAGGCGGGTTGTGCAGAAACTGACAGCGTAAGTGCAGCCAGCGCGGCAGACAATATTGTTCCTTTCAAGAGTTATCCCTTTCATTTGTTGAGTAATAAACCTTGCGAAGTGTAAGGGGTTTACGCGGCAGGAGAAATACGGGAAAAGGCCGGAAAAGGATTTTGGGGGGAAACCCGCTCTTTCTGCACAAACAGAAAAAGCGGGAGGCTGACATCAGGCTTTTTTAACACCGGTTATACGGCACCATTCTTCTTTCTCGGCCACCGGATCCAGTTCGAATTGGTCTTTATAGGCATCCGCTACGCTTTGCGCCTGGCTGGCCAGTACGCCGGAAAGCCCCAGATGGCCACCTGCTACCGGCAGCACGCTGATCAGTGGCGCCAGTTCGCGCAGAGGGCCTGCGAGAATATTGGCGACCACCACGTCGGCTGACAGGTTATCAGGCTGGTCTTTCGGCAGATAAAGCGACAGACGCTCTGATACGCCGTTACGTTCGGCGTTATCGCGGCTGGCCTGAATTGCCTGCGGATCGATGTCGATCCCAACCACGTGTTTTGCACCCAGCTTCAGCGCGGCGATCGCCAGAATGCCGGAACCGCAACCGAAGTCGATCACGGTTTTATCGGTCAGATCCAGACTGTCGAGCCATTGCAGACACATCGCGGTGGTCGGGTGGGTGCCGGTACCAAACGCCAGTCCCGGATCCAGCATCACGTTCACGGCATTCGGATCCGGCACATCGCGCCAGCTCGGGCAAATCCACAGACGTTCGCCAAAACGCATCGGGTGGAAGTTATCCATCCATTCGCGTTCCCAGTCTTTGTCTTCCAGTTGTTCGATTTTGTGCACGAAACCTTTGCCCAGCAGAGGTTCGTTCTCCAGCATGACGATCACTTCGTCCATGTCGGTTTCCGCATCGTACAGGCCGATGGCGTCGGTATCACCCCACAGCAGGGTTTCGCCCGGCAGCGGTTCGAAGACCGGATTATCGTGGGTGTCCTGGAACGTTACGGACACGGCGCCACTTTCGATAAGCGCGTCGCTCAGCGTTTCCGCGTCGTTACCGGTGGTATTAATTTTCAGTTGGATCCAAGGCATAGCCATTCTCTTCTTAACAATCTGTAAAATCAGTGCCGCCTGTTCAGGACGGCTTGAGTACGGTTTCACGAGGCTGTTTACCAAACTTATTGCCGGTATAAAACGCCAGCAGGCTCAGCAACAGCGACGGCACAATCGGATGCAGACCGGCAATATGCAGGTCAATACTGGCGAGCAGGGTATAACAAACCGCGCCAACAATCATTGAGCTCAGTGCGCCCGTGGCGTTCGCCCGCTCCCAGTACAAACCGAGCACCAGCGGCCACAGGAACACCGCTTCCAGCCCGCCAAACGCCAGCAGGTTCAGCCAGATAATCATTTCCGGCGGACGCCATGCGGCCAGTAAGACCAGTAATCCCAGTATAAAGGTGGCCCAGCTTGAGAAGCGTTTTAACTTGCGCTCGTTAGTCAGTTGTTCCGGTTTAATACCGAGGTACAAGTCTTTAACGATAGTCGCAGATGATTGCAAAAGCTGCGCGTTGATGGTCGACATAATGGCGGCCATCGGTGCCGCGAGGAAAATCCCGGCGGCGTAAGGCGGCAGCACGGTGATCATCAGCGTCGGGATTACCTGATCGGGAATTTTCAGATCAGGTAAAATGGCACGCCCCAGCGCACCCGCCAGATGCATACCAAGCATCAAAATGGCGACCACGATAGTGCCAAGCACAATGCCACGGTGTACCGCTTTGCTGTCTTTGTAGGAAATACAGCGCACGGCGGTATGCGGCAGGCCAATCACGCCAAAGCACACCAAAACCCAGAAAGAAGCCATAAACGGCAGTGAAAGGACGTCATCCCCGCCATGCACGGATACCAGTTTCGGGTCGATTTGCTGGAGCTTATCCACCGCACTGTGCAGGCCACCCGCCGCGTGAATGACAGCGATCAGGAGTAAAATGGTGCCGAGCAGCATCACCAGTCCCTGCATGGCGTCATTGAGCACGCTGGCACGAAAGCCGCCAAACGCGGTATACAGCGCGATGCTGATGCCGAAAATCAGCAGTCCGGTGTCGTAAGGAATACCGGCTGCTGTTTCCAGCAGGCGTGCACCACCGATGAACTGAACGGTCATCGCGCCCAGAAATGCCACCAGCAGACTCAGGCTTGCCAGCCAGACCAGCAGACGGCTCTGGTAGCGGGCAAACAGCATGTCGTTCAGCGTGACCGCATTATAGCGGCGCGCCAGAATGGCGAATTTTTTACCCAGTACGCCGAGTGAAAGCCAGACGGCAGGCAACTGAATCATTGCCAGCAATACCCAGCCAAGGCCAAATTTGTAGGCGGCACCGGGGCCGCCGATAAAGGAACTGGCACTGATGTAGGTGGCGGTCAGGGTCATGGCCAGCACGAAGCCGCCCATGGAGCGGTTGCCGAGGAAATATTCAGTCAGGAAGTTGCCCTGCTCGCGGCGGGTATATGCATAAACAGACAACCCGAAAACCAGCAGCAAATAGGCAATCAGTGGCAA
Source organism: Rahnella sp. NRRL B-41462 (assembly GCF_003263525.1). Lineage (NCBI taxonomy): Bacteria > Pseudomonadati > Pseudomonadota > Gammaproteobacteria > Enterobacterales > Yersiniaceae > Rahnella > Rahnella sp. NRRL B-41462. The sequence continues at coordinate 16,239 of NZ_JYDF01000114.1, forward strand.
TAAGACTTCAGTCTGCATGACTGTCCTCCAGCGGAATATCGCGGTAAATCACGCGAACCATCAGCCAGCTTAAAAGAACGAATATCAGCGGTACCAGCAGACAGGCCATTTCGAACCAGTGCGGCAGGCCGGTGATGCCCTGTTTATCGTCAGGAATATAGGCGGCAAAACTCCATGCCAGCAGATAAGCAATCGTCAGCCCAAAAGCCCATCGGGCTTCACGGTTGGCTTGTAAGAAACGTTTGTCCAACGCCATTTACTTGTCTCCCCTCAAAACGTAAAAAAGGCCGGAATATCCGGCCTTGATAAGAGAGTACGCAACGGTACGGTCTTTTTTATTTTTCCTGCAAACCGAGTTTTTTCTCAAGATAGTGGATGTTAGTTCCACCATGCTGGAAATTCTCGTCGTCCATAATGCGCATTTGCAGTTCAATGTTGGTTTTGATGCCGTCGATGATCAGTTCTGCCAGCGCATTTTTCATGCGGGCAATGGCCACTTCACGGGTTTCACCGTAAGTGATCAGTTTACCGATCATGGAATCGTAGTACGGAGGCACTGTGTAGCCTGCGTAAATGTGCGATTCCCAACGAACACCGAAGCCGCCAGGGGCGTGGAAACGGGTGATTTTGCCTGGGCTTGGCAGGAAGGTGTTAGGGTCTTCCGCGTTAATGCGGCATTCCACCGCATGGCCTTTGACTTTCACTTCGCTTTGTTTGATCGACAGTGGCTGGCCGGACGCAATGCGCAGCTGCTCTTTGATCAAATCCACACCGGTGATCATCTCAGTAACCGGATGCTCAACCTGGATACGGGTGTTCATTTCGATGAAGAAGAACTCGCCGTTTTCATACAGGAACTCGAAAGTACCTGCGCCACGGTAGCCAATATCCACACAGGCTTTGGCACAACGTTCGCCGATGAAACGACGAAGATCTTCCGTGATGCCCGGTGCTGGCGCTTCTTCAACGACTTTCTGGTGACGACGCTGCATGGAGCAGTCACGTTCAGCCAGATAAACGGCGTTGCCCTGACCATCAGCCAGTACCTGAATTTCCACGTGACGTGGATTTTCCAGGTATTTTTCCATGTAAACCATGTCGTTGTTGAAAGCTGCTTTAGCTTCCGCACGGGTCATGTTGATGGACTGTTCGAGGTCTTTGTCGCCGCGTACAACACGCATACCACGACCACCGCCGCCGCCAGAAGCTTTGATGATGACCGGATAGCCGATACGTTTTGCGAAGGCACGGTTTTGATCCATGTCATCGCCCAGCGGGCCGTCAGAGCCAGGTACACAAGGTACGCCAGCCGCTTTCATCGCCTGGATCGCAGAAACTTTGTCACCCATCAGGCGGATAGTTTCAGCTTTCGGGCCGATGAAGATAAAACCAGAACGCTCAACCTGCTCTGCAAAATCGGCATTCTCGGACAGGAAACCGTAGCCCGGGTGGATAGCCACCGCGCCAGTGATTTCCGCCGCAGCGATGATGGCAGGGATGTTCAGATAGCTTTTTACTGAAGGTGCAGGACCGATACAGACGGTTTCGTCTGCCAGCAGCACGTGTTTCAGGTCACGGTCAGCGGTAGAGTGCACAGCAACGGTTTTGATGCCCATTTCTTTACAGGCACGCAAAATACGCAGAGCAATCTCGCCGCGGTTCGCGATAACAATTTTATCTACCATGGTACGCCTCGTTATTCGATGACGACCAGCGGCTCGTCGAATTCAACCGGTTGGCCGCTTTCTACCAGAATTGCTTTAACAACACCGGATTTGTCTGCTTCGATTTGGTTCATCATTTTCATCGCTTCAACGATACACAGGGTATCACCGGCGTTCACTTTCTGACCCACTTCGATGAAGGCTTTAGCGTCCGGGCTTGGCGTACGGTAGAAGGTGCCTACCATCGGTGAGCGAACGATATGGCCACTGATTGCAGCCGGAGCTGCTTCTGCAGGCGCAGCTGCTGGCGCAACCGCAGCAGCCAGACCTGGCTGTTGTTGTACAGGCATAGCGTAAGCCTGTTGCATCATAGGATAAGCCTGCGCAGGTGCAGCACGGCTGATACGTACTGATTCTTCGCCTTCAGAAATTTCCAGTTCAGAAATGCCTGATTCTTCAACCAGTTCGATCAGTTTTTTAATTTTACGAATATCCATGGGTGTGATTCCGTACTCTTTTTGCGTAGAAATTAGTGGGTTTTTGACAAGCGGTTAACCGCTGCCTGTAATGCAAAGTGGTAGCCATCTGCGCCAAGTCCGCAAATAACGCCCACTGCGATGTCGGAAAGATAGGAATGGTGCCGGAACGCTTCGCGGGCATGTACATTCGACAGATGGATCTCGATAAACGGAATCGACACCCCCAGTAATGCATCGCGCAGCGCCACGCTGGTATGGGTAAAGGCCGCGGGATTGATCAGGATGAAATCGACATTTCCGCGTGCCTGATGAATACGTTCAATCAGGACATGTTCTGCATTGGATTGCAGATGGCTCAGTGCTACATCAGCAGCAGCAGCCTGCACTTCCAAACCTTTAACAATATCGTTGAGCGTGGTGTGTCCGTACGTTTCAGGCTCACGGGTGCCTAACAAATTCAGGTTAGGACCGTTCAGTAGCAAAATGTCAAACTTATGCGCCATTGTGAGCCTATCTCCGGCAATTAGACAAAGATTGTAGAAAATACCCTGATGTCACCGGTTTGTCACCTATTTCGCGGCAAATCGGCCCGTCTCTTCGGCATGAGGTCGGGCATTATAATGATATCGTGGCAATTCGCAGCTAAATACTGGTCTTATCAGCGAAGATAATCAACCCTCGGCCGGTCAACGTGGGTGCAATTGTCGAAATTATGAGGGGCAACCGGGCCAAAAGTTCCACGGCTTATCGCAGCCACTGGCGGAATTTTTTATAACGGAATGCCAGCAAGATGACGGCAAGTATTGCGTAAATCACCGGTTGTGGCGACAGCACTTTTACCGACCAAAGGTAGTGGATCGGCGCAAGTATGGCGATGAGATAAATGAAGTTGTGCAACTTTTGCCAGGTTGATCCCATTTTGCGTTGTGCCCACACGGTGGAGGTGCAGGCCAGTGCCAGCAGCAGGATCCAGCAGATGATACCGAGGGTGAGATACGGGCGCGATATCAGTTCACTTCCCAGCAGGCGGATATTGTTGATCCCAAGCTCCAGGAATGAATAGCTGAGAAGATGCAAGGTTCCCCACGCAAAACACCACAACCCCAGCAAACGGCGCGTGCGGATCAGTAATGGCTGTTTGCCATAGCGTGCGACGGGCGTGACCAGTAATGTCACCAGCAAAAATTTCAGAGTCATCCTACCGGTAAAATGCTGAATATCTTTGGCGGGATCGGCGCTGAACCCGCCCTGATTAATCGAAAGCACAATCCAGAAAAAAGGCAAAATGGCGCAAAGATAGATGATCACTTTCAACCCGGTAATATTGGCAGGGCTTAAACGACGCATAACTGAACCGCCTCTTCCTTAATAGAACTTACGTAAATCCATACCGTGATACATCGATGCTACCTGCCCGGCATAACCATTGAACAGCAATGTCGGCTGGCGTTGCACGTCGAGTAAGCCGCCGGAACCGATAAACCGTTCCGTTGCCTGCGACCAGCGCGGGTGATCCACATGCGGGTTCACGTTGGCGTAAAACCCGTATTCGTTGGAGGCAATCTGGTTCCAGGTTGTCGGCGGCTCATCTTGAGTAAATTTGATGTTCACGATGGATTTGATGCCTTTGAAACCGTACTTCCACGGAATGGTCAGGCGGATAGGCGCGCCGTTTTGTGGCGGAAGTGCTTTGCCATAAACGCCGACCGTCATCATCGCCAGCGGGTTCATCGCTTCATCTATACGCAATCCTTCAACGTACGGGTAATTCAGTCCACCGCCGATAAACCGGTCTTTCTGCCCCGGCATATGTTCCGGGTCATATAAGGTAGTAAACGCGACATAACGCGCTTTGCTGGTCGGTTCGGCAAGTTTGAGAATCTCACTCAGCTGAAAACCGATCCACGGCACCACCATCGACCAGGCTTCGACGCAACGCATCCGGTAAATACGTTGCTCAAGCGGGAAGCGCTTCATGATGTCATCCATATCCAGCGTCATCGGTTTAGCAACTTCGCCTTCTATTGTTAATTTCCACGGCGAGGTAACCAGTTGCCCGGCGTTGGCGGCCGGATCAGCTTTATCCAGCCCGAATTCATAGAAATTGTTGTAGCCGGAAACTTTGTCCTCGGGGGTCAGTGTCAGGTCATTTTGATAAGCAGCGGGTTTGGTGAAATCCAGCGGTTTACCGGCGGGCGCGGCAGGGCGGTCATGGCCTTTGAACCAGGAAAGGATATCTGCGCGTGCATTTTGGGGAACAGCAAGTGCCGCGGCACTGATCCCCAGTGCCTGTAAAACTTTGCGCCGGTCATAAAAAATACTTTCGGGTGTGACGTCTGCTTCGGTTAGTTTGCGGGGTTTGAACATAGCCTTCTCCGGCATTCTCATTTTCGTGATTCATTTTTATGGTTATAAACAAAGCATGGCGTGAAACCGGACGCTTTGCGAGATATCACGCTAAAAAAGCGCATTTTGCCGCAGGCATTGAGGAGGCGTTTACCATTTATATAAGAATTACGAATTGATTGGTTTTTGTGTTGCTATGCTATGAATGTATGCGAATGACTCTTTCGAAAATTTCTCCTTTCATCGCATTTTTCTGTTTTATAGTAGCGGCGTTTTTTCGTGGCAAGCTCAGAGAAAGGGTTTGTTTCCCCCTCACCGTAGCGAGTAAGGCACAGGGATGCGATTTACTACCAGACTATCGGCACTGATGACGATGTTAGTTGCGCTGGCAATGTTACTGATGTTGCTTGGCGTCACTTTCAGCTTTATCTATCTGAACAAACAAGATACCGAACAACATCTTCAGGCACTTGCCACGACTTATGATCAGGCATTACTGACGCATCCCCCCGCAGATGCCCAACGCTGGATGCCTCAGGCTATGCGTATGCTTGATGTCACGGATATCGAAGTCAAACTTGATAACACCACCGTTTTTGAATACCACGAGCGTCCGGATGTACACCGCTCGTGGGACAGCGTGATGCCGGAATATGACACTGCCATTATCCCGCTGATGCACAACCACGCCATGTCGCTGCACATTTCCTATGTTGATCCTGTCAGCAGTTACATCCGCTCCCTGCGTTCTACGTTCACGATTGGGATCGCCATTCTGGTCATGCTCGCTATGCTGCTGCTCAGTTTTCGCTGGTTACGTCAGGAAACGGACGGTGTGGAAAAGCTGGAAGACCGCGCGGTCAGAATATTACGCGGTGAACGGGAAGGGCTGTCCGGTCATGTGGGCGAATGGCCGCATTCTGCCAGCAGTGCGATAGATCGTCTGCTAGGGGATCTGAATGAAGCACGTGAGCAGCGCAGCCGCGTGGATACCTTGATCCGTGCTTATGCTCAGCAGGACGCGCAAACCGGCCTCAGTAACCGCTTGTTCTTTGATAATCAGCTTGCGACGCAGCTGGAAGAAAAGGGTGCGCACGGTGTGCTGATGTTACTGCGCTTGCCGGATTTCGACACCATGCGCGAAACGCACGGTCAGGCAGTGGTCGAAGAACTGCGTTCGGCGATGGTGAATTTGTTATCGACGTTCGTGATGCGCCATGTTGATGCGCTGCTGGCACGTTATTTCCACAGTGATTTTGCCGTGCTGTTGCCACACCGCACCTTAAAGGAAGCGGAAGTGATGGCCTCACAATTAGTCAATGCGCTCGGCGTCCTGCCGACCTCGTCGCTAATTGACCGCGATGCGCTGATGTACATCGGTATCAGCGCCTACCGTTTCGGTCAGACGCCGGATCAGGTGATGGACATGGCCGAGCAGGCGACGCGACATGCGGCGTTTCAGGGCAGTAACAGCTGGTTTATCTATGATAAAAATGTGCCGGAAAAAGGTCGCGGCAGCGTGCGCTGGCGGACCCTGCTGGAAAATACGCTGGCGCGCGGCGGCCCGCGTCTTTATCAGAAGCCCGCTTTCACCCGGGACAACAAACCGGATCACCGTGAGGTGCAGCGGCGTGTCTTCGACGGCGAGCAGGAACTGCTGGCTGCGGAGTTTATCCCGCTGGTGGTTCAGTTCGGGTTGTCGCAAAGCTTTGACCGGGTCATGTTAAGTCAGATTATTCCGTTACTTAACCGTTGGCCGGATGAAACGTTAGCATTTCACCTGACGGTTGATTCATTATTGCAGCGCTCATTTGTTCGCTGGCTGCGCGATACCTTGCTGCAGTGCGAAAGAACACAACGAAATCGAATTTTGATTGAACTTGCTGAGGCGGATCTCTGTCAACATACCGACCGCCTGCGTCCTGCGATCAGATTGTTACAGGGTTTGGGCTGTCGTCTGGCCGTTTCGCAAGCCGGACTGACGGTGGTCAGCACCTCCTATCTGAAAACTTTCCCGGTGGAGAGAGTTAAGCTTCACCCGGGGTTAGTGCGTGATATTGATAAAAGGGTTGAAAATCAGCTCTTTGTACAAAGCTTACTCAGTGCATGCGAAGGGACTCAGGCGCTGGTATTTGCCTCTGGCGTGCGCACAAAAGAGGAGTGGGCTGTCCTGCTGAAAAGCGGGATCCACGGCGGGCAGGGCGATTTTTTTGCCGGTCCGGAGCCTGTTGAACCGGTCGGTAAAAAATATTCACACAACCGCGATGTTTAAGTGACCGTTAATGCATTATTTAACGTAGAATGAGCCAGCTTTTGACCTACGCCCTTGTCTGGTTTCCGGTGTTTGTACTCAGACCGCAGATGGATGGAAGATGTTGGTAAAAGTGTAAGAATTTATGTGTGGTGTTGCTACTTCGCCTGGGTGCCTGCCCGAGGTAAACCGAGCCTGCGAGACAGAATTATTTCGCAGTGCCATCAGCCTCAAAAAGTCACCGCAAGTGAATGGCGACATCGCGGACAATTTTCACGGAAGCAGGACGTTTTTGCGCCTTGTCGCTGCTTCGCGTGGTTGGTAAAGTAGGCGGATTTTATTTTCCGCCCCCAGCTAGCAGGATTATCCCTTCGTTATGTTTAAGAAATTTCGTGGCATGTTTTCCAACGACTTGTCCATCGACCTGGGTACCGCCAATACCCTCATTTATGTAAAAGGACAAGGCATCGTGCTGAATGAGCCATCAGTTGTGGCTATTCGTCAGGATCGTGCTGGTTCACCTAAAAGCGTTGCTGCTGTTGGTCACGACGCGAAACAGATGCTGGGTCGTACTCCTGGCAATATTGCCGCTATTCGTCCAATGAAAGACGGCGTTATCGCTGACTTTTTCGTGACTGAGAAAATGCTGCAACACTTCATCAAGCAAGTTCACAGCAACAGCTTCATGCGCCCAAGCCCGCGTGTACTGGTGTGTGTGCCAGTCGGCGCAACTCAGGTTGAACGCCGTGCTATCCGTGAATCTGCACAAGGTGCAGGCGCGCGTGAAGTGTTCCTGATTGAAGAACCGATGGCTGCGGCAATCGGTGCAGGCCTGCCGGTATCCGAAGCGACCGGTTCAATGGTGGTGGATATCGGTGGTGGTACCACAGAAGTTGCCGTGATCTCCCTGAACGGCGTGGTGTATTCCTCTTCTGTACGTATCGGTGGCGATCGTTTCGACGAAGCTATCATTAATTACGTACGCCGTAATTATGGTTCACTGATCGGTGAAGCAACGGCTGAGCGTATCAAGCACAGCATCGGTTCCGCCTATCCGGGTGATGAAGTTCACGAAATCGAAGTGCGCGGTCGTAACCTGGCTGAAGGTGTTCCACGTGGTTTCACGCTGAACTCCAACGAAATTCTCGAAGCATTGCAAGAGCCGCTAACCGGTATCGTCAGCGCGGTGATGGTTGCACTGGAACAGTGTCCGCCAGAACTGGCTTCCGACATCTCCGAGCGCGGCATGGTGCTGACCGGCGGTGGCGCATTACTGCGTAACCTTGATCGCCTGCTGATGGAAGAAACGGGTATTCCTGTTGTTGTCGCAGAAGATCCACTGACCTGCGTCGCCCGTGGCGGTGGTAAAGCATTAGAAATGATCGACATGCACGGCGGCGACTTATTCAGCGAAGAGTAATCTCAGCGAAGACTTGCTGATTCAAACAAGTCTTGTTGCAAGCAAGAATAGTCTGCCCGGGAAGGTGGTTGTCCGTCAGGTAAAACCTGCAACGCGAAGTGTGCAGTGTTCAATGTGGATCCGTGCAAACACTGGCTGAGCGATAAAGCTCTGCCAGTGTTTTGGCTATCCCATGAGATTGCCGCCGTTTCTGTCAGGTGAGGTCTTTACTTCGACTGGCTGAAACTTTCTGTTGCCGAGGAACTCGCATATTTTATGAAGCCAATTTTTAGCAGGGGACCTTCCCTGCAACTGCGACTTTTTTTGGCTATTCTCACGGCCATTGTCCTGATTGTTGCCGACAGTAAAATAGGTACGTTTGTTAAAATCCGCACCTATATGGATACTGCCGTCAGTCCCTTCTATTTTTTGTCCAATGCCCCGCGTGAATTCTTAGATCAGGTCTCTTCTACGTTTGCCACCCGTGGCCAGCTGGAACTTGAAAACCGCGCTTTGCGTCAGGAATTGTTGCTGAAAAACAGTGACCTGATGCTGCTTGGCCAATACAAACAAGAAAATGCTCGCTTGCGCGAGCTGCTGGGATCACCGTTGCGTCAGGACGAGCACAAAATGGTGACGCAGGTTCTCTCCACCAGCAATGATCCTTACAGCGATCAGATCGTCATCGACAAAGGCAGCAACAACGGTGTGTATATCGGGCAACCCGTCATCAGCGATAAAGGCGTTGTTGGCCAGGTCATCGCTGTTGCCGCGCTGACCAGCCGTGTGCTGCTGATTTGTGATGCTTCACATGCGTTGCCGATTCAGGTGCTGCGTAACGACATCCGCGTTATTGCTGCCGGTAGCGGCTGTGCTGATGACTTACAACTTGAACACTTGCCAAGCAATACCGATATTCGTGTCGGTGATGTGCTGGTCACCTCAGGTCTGGGTGGACGTTTCCCTGAAGGGTATCCGGTCGGCGTTGTATCTTCGGTTAAAGTTGATAATCAGCGTGCGTATACCGTCATTCAGGCGCGTCCGACCGCCGGTCTGCAACGTCTGCGTTACCTGCTGTTACTATGGGGCTCTGACCGTAATGGCGAGCATCCTTTACCGCCGGATGAAGTTCATCGCGTGGCCAATGAACGCCTGATGCAAATGATGCCGCAAGTGTTGCCACCTCCGGGAGATATGGGGCCGCCAGCTCCTGTTCCTCCACCGGCAACGGGTACGGTAACGACACCGGTTAGCACGCCTGCTGTGCAGGGAGCGACGCAATGAACAGCTACCGGAGCCACGGACGCTGGATTATTTGGCTATCCTTCTTAATAGCCATGTTATTGCAGGTGATGCCGTGGCCTGAACAGATTTATATGTTCAGGCCGTCATGGCTGATGCTGATCCTGATTTACTGGGTGATGGCATTACCGCATCGCGTCAACGTGGGTACCGGTTTTGTTGTCGGGTTTATTATGGATCTGATCCTGGGATCGACCCTGGGTATTCGCGCGCTGGCTTTTGCCATTACCGCCTACCTGGTCGCGTTCAAATTCCAGTTATTCCGTAACCTGGCTCTGTGGCAACAAGCGCTGATTGTTATGGTGCTTTCGCTGGCTGTGGACGTCATGGTGTTCTGGGGAGAATTCCTGGTAGTCAATGTGTCGTTCCGGCCTGAAGTTTTCTGGAGCAGTGTGGTCGACGGTGTGCTGTGGCCATGGCTGTTCCTGCTGATGCGTAAAATTCGTCGTCAGTTTGCTGTGCAATGAGGATGTTATGACCGCACTTTATCTGGCTTCCGGGTCACCACGTCGCCGTGAATTACTGGCCTTGCTGGAACTGCCTTTTGAGCGTCTGGTGACTGAGGTTGCAGAAGAGCGTCAGCCTGACGAAGCCCCGCAAGATTATGTTTTACGGCTGGCGAAAGATAAAGCACAGGCCGGTGTGACGGTCGCGGCAGAGGATTTGCCGGTGCTTGGCGCAGATACGATTGTAGTCCTCGACGGTAAAGTGTTGGAAAAGCCACGTGACGAAGCGCAAGCCGCTGTTATGCTTAAGGCATTGTCTGGCAGACAGCATCAGGTGATGACCGCCATTGCGTTTGCCGACAGGCAGGAATGCCTCAATACGTTGGTTGTGACCGATGTCACTTTCCGTTCACTATCCTCCGACGATATTGCACATTATATTCTGAGCGGTGAGCCCATGGATAAAGCGGGCGCTTATGGTATTCAGGGAAAGGGCGGTTGTTTCGTCCGTGAAATTCGCGGCAGTTACTATGCAGTTGTGGGCCTTCCTCTGGTGGAAACTCAGGAACTGCTCAATGAATTTTCTGCCTTACGCGAGCTTAGGAGAAAACATGACAGCTGAATTACTGGTCAATGTCACCCCGTCTGAAACCCGCGTGGCTTACATTGACGGTGGCATTCTGCAGGAGATCCATATTGAGCGCGAGACCAAGCGCGGGATTGCCGGCAATATTTATAAAGGGCGTATCAGCCGTGTTCTGCCGGGTATGCAGGCAGCATTTGTCGATATCGGCCTTGAAAAAGCCGCATTTTTACATGCTTCAGACATCATGCCGCACACCGAATGTGTGGCGCGTGACGAGCAGAAAAATTTCCACGTGCGTGACATCGCAGAACTGGTGCATCAGGGCCAGGATCTGATGGTGCAGGTGGTGAAAGATCCGCTGGGCACCAAAGGTGCGCGTCTGACGACTGACATTACCTTGCCTTCCCGCTATCTGGTGTTCATGCCTGGTGCGTCACACGTTGGCGTGTCGCAGCGTATTGAAAGCGAAGCCGAGCGTGATCGCCTCAAACGTATCGTCTCAGAATATTGTGATGAGCACGGCGGCTATATTATTCGTACCGCAGCCGAAGGCGTGGGTGAAGAAGAACTCAAACAAGATGCGGCCTACCTGAAACGCTTGTGGACCAAGGTGATGGAGCGCAAGCGTCGCAACAAAACCAAATGCAAGCTGTATGGTGAGCTGGCACTGGCGCACCGTGTGCTGCGTGATTTTGCCGGTGAAGCACTGGACCGCATCCGCGTTGACTCCCGCCTGACGTATGAATTGCTGGTCGAATTCACCAGCGAATACATGCCTGAAATGACCAGCAAGCTGGAGCATTACAGCGGCAAGCAGCCTATTTTCGATCTATTCGATGTGGAGAACGAAATCCAGCGTGCGCTCGAGCGCAAGGTGGAACTCAAGTCCGGCGGCTATCTGATTATCGATCAGACCGAAGCCATGACCACCGTGGATATTAATACCGGTGCGTTTGTCGGCCATCGTAATCTGGAAGACACGATATTTAACACTAACACCGAAGCGACGCAGGCCATTGCCCGTCAGCTACGGCTGCGCAATCTCGGCGGCATTATCATTATCGACTTCATTGATATGTCGAATGAAGATCACCGCCGTCGCGTGCTGCACAGCCTCGAGCAGGCGCTGTCGAAAGACCGCGTGAAAACCGGTATTCACGGTTTCTCCGCCCTTGGTTTGGTAGAGATGACCCGCAAACGTACCCGCGAAAGCGTCGAACATGTGCTGTGCAGCGATTGTCCGACCTGTCATGCACGCGGCACGGTGAAAACCGTTGAAACCGTCTGCTATGAAATTCTGCGTGAAATCGTGCGTGTGCATCATGCCTACGATTCTGACCGTTTCCTGGTTTACGCGTCTGCCGCAGTAGGGGAAGCGCTCAAGGGAGAAGAATCCCATGCACTGGCCGAAGTAGAAATCTTCGTCGGCAAGCAGGTGAAAGTGCAGATCGAGCCGCTCTACAGTCAGGAACAGTTTGACGTCGTCATGATGTGATCCGATGGCTATTCGTCTGAAGCATCAAGAAGTTAAAGGTTTCCATTGCCGTCTGTGCGGGTGAAAACCAGCATGGAATGGAAAACAAGGAGAGAAGTTTGAGGCGACTGCCCGGTATTTTATTAACCACCAGCGCAACCCTTGTCGTGATAGTGGCTTTGGTGATCAGTGGCTTGCGTCTGGCATTGCCTCAGTTGACCCGCTTCCAGGATCAACTGGTCGGGAAAGTCGAGGCGGTCACGGGCGTACCGATCGAGTTATCGCAAGTCAGCGCCAGCTGGAAAACCTTTGGCCCGGTCATGGAGATCCGAGGCCTTCAGGTGACATTACCGGACTCAAAGTGGCAGGTTCAGCGCATTACCCTGGCGCTGGACGTCTGGCAATCCTTGCTGCATTTCCGCTGGCAGTTCCGCGACCTTACTTTTTACAATTTGCAGCTGGATTTAAACAGCACGCTGGGTGGCGAAAGCAATAAAGGCAACGGCATCCAGCCAAACCGCGTCAGTGATATTTTCCTCAGACAGGTCGACCATTTCGATCTGCGCAACAGCCGCATTTCCTTCCTGACGCCTTCCGGTCCACGGGCGGAATTCGACATTCCTCAGATGACCTGGCTGAACAGCCACAACCGCCATCGCGCCGAAGGGCAGCTTAGCCTGTCGAGTTTTAACGGGCAGCACGGCATTGTGCAGTTGCGTATGGATCTGAACGACACCAATGGTTTGCTCAATAACGGGAAAATTTATCTTCAGGCCGATGATATCGACATGAAACCGTGGTTCAGCCGGTGGTTGCGCAATAATACCGGTCTGGAAAGTGCTAACTTCAGCCTCGCGGCGTGGCTGACGGTGCGTAGTGGCGATATTTATGCCGCTGACGCATTGCTGAAAAATGGCTCTGCCACCTGGAAAAATGGCACTGAGGAACACCAGCTCGATGTCGATAATCTGACATTACACGGTAACCGTCAGGGTAATGGCTGGCAGGTTGGCACGAAGCAGCTGAATCTGAAAACCGATGGTGTGGCGTGGCCGAAAGGCCGCCTTGAAGTACTTTATCTGCCTGAAAATAACCAGTTCCTCGGGCCTTCGCAGGGTGAAGAGCTGCGCATCCGTGGCACCAATCTGCAACTGGAACGTTTAGGCCCGGTGATCCCGACTTTCTCATTCCTGACTCCGGCTTTACTGGAGCGCTGGCAGGATTTAAAACCCGCCGGTAACGTTGATCGGCTCGCGCTGGATATCCCGCTAAAGCAGCCTGATCAGACCCGTTTTGATGTGAACTGGCGCGATGTCAGCTGGCAGCGCTGGAAACTGCTGCCGGGTGTCAATCATTTCAGTGGTGGCCTGAAAGGTAGCGTGGCGGGCGGGCAGATGACGGTGAAATTACAAGACAGCCTGCTGCCGTACGGCGAAATGTTCCGCGCACCGCTGGATATCAGTGCGGCGACCGGTACCTTTAACTGGAAGAACGGCAAAGATGGCTGGTCATTGTCGGGTAAAGACGTAGATGTCAAAGCCAACGCGCTGTGGGCGAAGGGCGATTTCCGCTACAACCAGCCTGTCAAAGGTGACCCGTGGCTGAATATCCTGGCCGGTATTCGCCTGTATGACGCCGGTCAGGCCTGGCGCTATTTCCCTGAACCGCTGATGGGCAAACATCTGGTAAATTATCTCAGTGGTGCCATAAAGGCCGGTCAGGTGGATAACGCCACCCTGACCTTCAACGGCAATCCACATCATTTCCCGTTCAAAAAGAACGAAGGGCAGTTTGAAGTGTGGGTTCCGCTACGCCACTCGACCTTTGAGTTCCAGCCAGGTTGGCCAGCGCTGACTGATCTGGATATCGATCTCGATTTCCTTAATGACGGCCTGTTTATGAAAGCCGCGCACACCAAACTGGGCAATGTGGACGGTAACAATGTCGTTGCCAATATTCCTGACTACCTGAAAGAAAAACTGTTTATTGATGCGGACCTGCGCGGGCAGGGGAAAGATATCGGCGATTATTTCATGGATACGCCGTTGCATGACTCGCTGGGCTCGGCGCTACAGGAATTGCAGATTGGCGGCGAAGTGAATGGTCGCTTACATCTGGATATTCCGCTTGATGGCGAACTTGTGCGTGCATCCGGTGGCGTCACGCTCAATAACAACAGTCTGTTTATTAAACCGCTGAACAGCAAAATCAGTCAGCTCAGTGGCCTGTTCAGTTATGACAATGGCAACCTGCAAAGTAACCGGCTTACCGGTAACTGGTTCGGGCAACCGGTCAACGTGATGTTCAGCACGCAGGAACTGCCGGATGATTTCAAGGTTCAGGTCGGGCTGGATGCCAACTGGCAACTGTCCAAAATCCCCGGCTTGCCAGCGGCAGCAGCCAGTAAAATTTCGGGTGGTACACCGTGGAAAGGCGACGTCAATATTACGCTGCCGCACAAAGGTACCCCGACCTATACCGTCGATGTAAACGCCGATCTGAAAGATGTGAGCAGTCACTTACCCGATCCGTTGAGCAAGAAAGCCGGTCATCCGCTGCCGCTGGTGGTGAATGTCAAAGGCGACCTGCACAGTTTTAATCTGCAAGGTGTGCTGGCGGGCAAAGATCATTTCAACAGCCGCTGGCTGCTGGGTAAACAACTGAAACTCGATCGCGCATCGTGGCAGGCAAACAGCAAAAAAACGCCTCCATTGCCGGATGACAGCAGTCTGACGCTCCATCTGCCCGCACTTGATGGTGAAAGCTGGCTGGGTTTGCTGTCACCGGATAAAGCGACGCAGGACACTACTACTAAACTGGCCGGTTTCAGCTTCCCGCACCAGATTATCCTGACAACGCCTGCGCTGACACTGGGCGGACAGGTCTGGAATGACCTGACCCTCACCTCGGTACAAGGGCATCAGGGCATGGAGGTCACTGCCAAAGGTAAGGAAATCGATGGCAGGCTGAATATGAATGACAACGGTCCGTGGCTGGCTAATCTGAAATACGTCTATTTCAATCCGCAATGGACGGTCGCGGATGTGGCCAGCAGCGGTCAGCCGGGCGGTAATCCGTTTGCTACTGAAAAGATTTCGTTTGCCAGCTGGCCGGCATTGCAACTGCGTTGTGAAGCCTGCTGGTTCCTCGGTCAGAACTTCCGCAAAGTGAATGCTGACCTGACACCGCAAGGCGATCAACTGATGCTGCGTAACGGTCTGATAGATACCGGCGTGGCACGTCTCGACGTGCAGGGCGACTGGAGGCAGAACGGGCAGGGCGAAAACACCGGCCTGAAAGGCAAGCTGACCGGTAAAAATATTGAGCAGGCCATGTCATTCTTTGGTGTGACTACACCACTGAAAGGCGCGCCGTTTGACGTTAACTTTGATTTGCACTGGAAATCCGTGCCGTGGAAGCCAGATATCAGCACACTGAACGGCACCCTGAAAAACACGCTGGGCAAAGGCGAAATTGCGGATGTCGGCACGGGCCGCGCCGGACAATTGCTGCGACTGGTCAGCTTCGATGCGCTGCTGCGCAAACTGCGTCTTGATTTCAGCGATACCTTTGGCCAGGGCTTCTATTTTGACTCCATCAAATCCACGGCCTGGATTAAAGACGGCGTACTTCATACCGACGATCTGCTGGTTGACGGGCTGGAAGCAGATATCGCCATCACCGGGAAGGTCAATTTCGTGAATCAGCAATTGGATCTCGAAGCGGTCATTGCGCCGGAAATTTCCGCCACAGTAGGTGTGGCGACGGCGTTCGTCATCAACCCGGTAGTCGGCGTTGCAGTCTTCGCTGCCAGTAAAGTGCTGGCGCCGCTGTGGAATAAAATCTCGCTTATCCGCTATCAGATTGACGGCACTATCGCAGAACCCCGTATCAACGAAATTCTGCGTAAACCGGTTGAACATCCAAAAGCCGCCGCCGCACAGTAACGCCACCGTGAAGGTGGCAGGAAACCTCGTTCATGCTGTGTTAGGCTGTTAATAACCTTGTAACAATGGATTGTCTGGCGTGCAGACTGTGTAGACCACAGTCTGCACGCCGGATTGTCGTCTAAAAGAGAGTGAACATCTATGAGTCTGGCCTTAGTCAGTGAGCAGTTACTAACTGCTAATAATCTGAGTCATCAGGATCTGTTTTCCATTTTGGGCCAGTTGTCTGAACGTCGTCTTGATTATGCCGATCTCTTTTTCCAGTCCAGTTTCCATGAAAGCTGGGTGATCGAAGACAGCATCATCAAAGACGGTTCTTACAATATCGATCAGGGCGTTGGTGTTCGTGCGGTAAGCGGTGAAAAAACCGGTTTTGCTTATGCTGACCAAATCACGCTGAATGCCCTGAACCTGAGTGCAACAGCTGCCCGTAGCATTGTCCGCGACCAGGGCAATGGCAAAGCGCATACGCTGGGCGAAATTGCCTATAAATCTCTTTATTCTCCGCTGGATCCGCTGCAAAGCCTGTCACGCGAAGCAAAAATCGAACTGCTGCACCGCGTCGACAAAATTGCCCGTGCAGCCGATAAGCGCGTGCAGGAAGTCAGTGCCAGCATCACCGGCGTGTATGAAAACATCCTGGTGGCAGCCACCGACGGCACGCTGGCGGCAGACATTCGCCCGCTGGTGCGTCTGTCCGTGAGCGTTCTGGTTGAACAGGATGGACGTCGTGAGCGTGGCTCAAGTGGCGGCGGCGGTCGTGTTGGTTATGACTACTTCCTCGAAACCGTTAACGGTGAAGTGCGTGCGGAAGCTTTTGCCCGTGATGCCGTGCGTATGGCGTTGCTGAATCTGACGGCAGTCGCCGCCCCGGCAGGTGGCATGCCGGTGGTGCTGGGCGCAGGCTGGCCAGGCGTGCTGTTACATGAGGCGGTAGGCCACGGTCTGGAAGGTGACTTCAACCGTCGCGGAACCTCTGTATTTAGCGGTCAGATGGGCAAACGGGTGGCTTCTGAACTGTGTACCGTAGTGGACGACGGCACCCTGCCGGGTCTGCGCGGTTCACTGGCGATTGACGACGAAGGTGTGCCGGGGCAGTACAACGTGCTGATCGAAAACGGCGTGCTGAAAGGCTACATGCAAGACAAACTGAATGCGCGCCTGATGGGCGTTGCGCCGACCGGTAACGGCCGCCGCGAATCTTACGCACATCTGCCGATGCCGCGTATGACCAACACCTATATGCTGGCCGGGAAATCAACGCCGGAAGACATTATCAGTAGCGTAGAATTTGGCCTGTATGCGCCAAACTTCGGCGGCGGTCAGGTGGATATCACCTCGGGTAAATTCGTGTTCTCTACCTCCGAAGCTTATCTGATCGAAAAAGGCCGCATCACCAAACCGGTGAAAGGCGCGACGCTGATCGGCTCGGGCATTGAAGCGATGCAACAGATTTCCATGGTCGGCAACGATCTGGCGCTCGATAAAGGCGTCGGTGTGTGTGGTAAAGAAGGCCAGAGCCTGCCGGTCGGGGTCGGTCAGCCTACCCTGAAACTGGATAATCTCACCGTCGGCGGCACTGCGTAGCAGAAGATTATTTCGGTGTTATCCCTCCCCTTTCACAAGGGGAGGTCAGGTGGGTTTTTGGTTTGATACGAACTCAATTCCACTGAGTCACTTTCTTGCCCTGCCGGTATCCCTGATACACCTTGCTTACCCGTTTGAAATAATCCGTCAGATAATCAATACAGACCTGCACTTTCAGCGGCAGTTTGTCCTTTTCAGTATACAGCGCGTAAACCGGGCGCGGATCGGACTGATAGCGCCTGAACAGAATCTCCACCTCACCGGCATTAATCTCCTCAATCACCCACATCAGCGGAACATACGCGATACCGACACCGGCTTTCAGCCAGCGGATCATGGTCTGCGAGTCGTTAGTCACGAAGCGGCCTTGCGGTGTAATACGGGTTGAAACACCTTCGGGGGCGATCAGTTCGAATTCACTGTCCGGGCGGACGCTGTATTCCAGCCAGGAGAAATTCACCATATCGGCGGGTTTCTCCGGCGTGCCGTGTTGTGCCAGATAACTGCGCGCCGCACACACCACCATCGGCATTGAGCCTAAGCGGGTGCAGAACAGGCTGGAATCCTGCAACGCGCCGACGCGGATCACCACGTCCAGTCCGTCAGCGATCAGGTCCGGTGCCGGAATGCCAGTCACCAGATTCACCGTCAGACCGGGGTATTCGGTGAGCATTTCCGCAGTCATCGCGGCAAGAACATTTTGTGCCATCGTCGATGAACTGCCGATGCGTAATGTTCCGGTCGGGGTGTTGTTGAAGGCATACAATTGTTCATGCACTTCACGTACGTCGTGCAACATTTTCCGGCAACCCTGATAATAAAGTTTACCGGCTTCTGTCAGACCGATGCTGCGGGTGCTACGGTTTAGTAATTTGATTTGTAAGTCATTTTCCAGCTTTGAAATCGTCTGGCTGATGGCAGAAACGCTCATGTCGAGGCGTCGTGCGGCCGCCGTGAAGGAGCCGCTTTCCACGACCTGAGCAAAGATCGACATGCGTTTTAATCGGTCCATTGTTAACTCTGGCTTAAAAGTGATTTAGATCACAGAACGTTGATCTGTTGATAATAAGCACGCTAATATACCCTTCCGGGCGATAAAGCTCAGGTTTCAGTTTTCCTGACATCATGCTTACCTTCGCACACTTCCCTGGCAACTCTGCAGCTTCATTGCTCTGCTCCCGTTGAATTATTTTCTCCGGGGTCGCGTGCCGTTGCCTAAAATAACGAATAATGCGTGCGCGGGACGATATGTGTTTGTCCGTCGTAATAATGTAAGGAATTTTTGATGAGTTTGCTTCCGGTAATGGTGATTTTCGGATTGTCGTTTCCTCCGGTGTTTTTTGAAATATTGTTGGCGCTGGTGGTGTTTTTCCTGCTGCGGCGCATATTGCAACCCACCGGAATTTATGATTTTGTCTGGCACCCGGCATTGTTCAACACAGCGTTGTACTGCTGTCTTTTCTACCTGATCTCCTGCATGTTCGTCTGAGGGCGTTGTGAAAAATTTCTCCATAAAAATAATACGTTACACAATAACGTTGATTCTTGTCGTGCTGGCTGTCATCGCAATCTTCAAAGCCTGGGCGTTCTATACAGAATCTCCATGGACCCGTGATGCCAAGTTTACCGCTGACGTTGTGTCCATCGCGCCCGATGTCACCGGTCTGATTACCGATGTGCCGGTGACGGATAACCAACTGGTGAAAAAAGGCCAGGTACTGTTCAAAATTGACCAGCCGCGCTACCAGCAGGCGCTGGACGAAGCGAGTGCTGACGTCGCGTATTACCAGGCGCTGGCTTCTGAGAAAAAGCGCGAGGCCGGACGTCGTGTGAAACTGGGCGTACAGGCCATGTCGCAGGAAGAAATCGATCAGGCCAATAACGTGCTGCAAACCGCTGAACATCAGCTGGCGAAAGCGCAGGCTGCACGGGATCTGGCGGTGCTGGATCTGGAACGGACCGTGGTTGTCGCACCTGCTGATGGCTGGGTAACTAACCTGACCGTTCATCCGGGCAACTACATTAACCGGGGTTCGACTGCCGTGGCGCTGGTGAAGAAAAATTCCTTCTACATTCTGGCGTATCTGGAAGAAACCAAACTGCCGGGGCTGAAAAAAGGGGATCGTGCGGAAATCACGCCGCTCGGCAGCAACCGTATTATGCACGGTACGGTCGACAGCGTAGCGGCGGCGGTGACGAACAGCTCCTCTTCTGCGGCGACCAACGGTCTGGCGACCATCGACAGCAACCTTGAATGGGTGCGTCTGGCACAGCGTGTGCCAGTGAAAATCCTGCTTGATGACAAAGACCAGCAACATCCTTATCCGGCAGGTACCACGGCGACGGTCGTGATTACCGGCAGCCATGACCGTAAACAAGATGAAGGATCCCCGTTCCTTCGCCTCCTGCACCGTCTGAGAGAGTTTGGTTAAGGCCGGAAAGATGAATAGCGTACTTATCCCGCGCGTGCGTTTTGCCTGCAAGCTGACGTTCGCGATCCTCGGCGCACTGGTTCTCGGGTTCTATCTGCAACTCGAAACCCCGCGCTGGTCGGCCATGACTGCCGCGATCGTAACGTCGGGACCTGCGCTGGCGGCGGGTGGCGAACCCTTTGCCGGTGCTATTCGTCATCGTGGTTTTCTGCGGGTTATCGGCACCTTTATCGGCTGTATCGCGGCGCTGGTGATCGTGATTGCTACCGCCCGCGCACCGGTCGTTATGCTGCTGTTATGCTGCATCTGGGCGGGCGTGTGCACCTGGTGGTCATCGCTGGTTCGTATCGAGAACTCGTATGCGCTGGGTCTGGCTGGTTATACCGCGCTGATTATCGTGGTGACTTCCGCCAGCTCGCCTTTGCAAACTCCGCAGTTTGCGGTTGAGCGTTGCAGTGAAATCGTTATCGGGATTTGCTGCGCTATCGTCGCTGACCTGTTGTTCTCCCCCCGTTCCATCAAAAAAGATATTGACCGTGCCGTCAGTCAGCTGATGTTGGATCAGTTTGCGCTGATGCGGATTTGCGTGAATAGCGGGACGAAGGAAGAAATCGATAAGTCCTGGAATAACCTGGTGAAAAGCACGACCGCGCTGAACGGGATGCGCGGCAGTCTGATGATGGAGTCGTCGCGCTGGCAGCGGTGTAATCGGCGCCTGAAAGCGCTGCACAGCACCTCGCTGAGCATGATCACCCAGGCGTGCGAAACCTATCTGATTATGCAAAGCTCTCCGGAACGGGTCTCGCCTGAACTGAAAGCATTGTTTGCTGAACCCGCTGAAAACGTGGCGGATGTGCATCGCAGACTGAAACAATTACGCCAGATGATTACCGGCATGCACAGCGACAACGTACTGATGACGGTCAGCGCCTGGACCGGCGCCGGAACCCGTGCGCTGTTGCTGATGAAAGGCATCCAGACCAACAGCAGTATCAGCACCATTGAAAGCGGGGTGCTCGATGGCGAAGTGGTGGTGCGGCCTGTTTCAGCAGAACGTCACCATGCGCTGGTCAACGGCCTGAGAACCTTCACGGCGACAACCATCGGCTGCCTGATGTGGCTGTGGACCGGCTGGACGTCAGCCAGTGGTTGCGTGATTATCATCGCAGTGGTGACTTCGCTGGCGATGCGTACGCCGAACCCGAAAGGCATGGCGATGGATTTCATTATCGGCATGTTGCTGGCGATTCCGGTCGGCTCGATGATGTTTATGCTGATCATGCCCGCAACGCAGCAGAGCCTGTTCCTGCTGTGTCTGATGCTGGGGATCTTCACCTTCTTTATCGGTATCGAAGTGACCAAGCGCCGTCTCGGTATGCTCGGATTGCTGGCAGGCACCATTAATATTCTGGTGCTCAGCAATCCGATGGTTTTTAACGTCACGTCGTTTCTGGATAACGCGATGGGGCAGGCGATCGGTACGGTGATCGCGATGGCGGTGTTGCTGATTGTGCGCGACAAGTCTCGCGAGAAAACCGGGCGTACGCTGCTTAACCGCTTTATGAGCAGCGCGGTATCGGCGCTGACCACCAAAGCGTACCGGCGTCGTGAAAACCATCTTCCGGCGCTTTATCATCAGCTGAACCAGTTGCTGGTGATGTTCCCGAACGATATTGGTAAATACCGTCTGGCGCTGATGCTGATTATCGCGCACCAGCGCATGAAACTGGCAGAAGTGCCGGTGAATGATGAGCTGTCGGCATTCCACAAGAAAATCCGTAATACGGCCGATCACGTGGTCTCTGCTTCAGGTGAAGGCAAGCGCACCTATTATTATCAGCGGTTACTGAAAGAGCTGGGTGAGTATCAGGAGAAACTGGTCGAGTACGACGCACCACTGAAAGTGACCGAGCCGGTAAGGCGCCTCACTGACATGCTGCAACGTTATCAGCACGCGTTCCTGGCCTGACCGGCGGCTATTTCAGGAAAGCCTCACGGTCGCTGGCGGTGATCGGACGTAATACGCGGCAGGGTACACCTGCCGCGACCACATCCGGGGGAATGGATTTGGTCACCACACTGCCAGCCCCAATCACGCTGTTACGTCCAATCGTCACACCCGGATTGACTATCACGCCGGTGCCCAGCCAGACATTATCTTCAATGACAATCGGCAGCGAGAATTGCTGTCCGGTGATGCGGATGTCAGGATCGATGGGATGTCCGGCGGTGGCGAGCGTGACGTTCGGTGCGATCATCACGTTATTGCCAATGGTCACGGTGGCGTCATCCACCACCGTGAGATTGAAGTTAGCGTAAAAGTGGTTGCCGATATGAATATGGGTGCCATACGCGACGCGCAGCGGCGGCTCAATCCAGCAGGACTCCCCCAGACTGCCCATAATACTTCTGAGCAATTGCAGGCGCTTTGCCTCTTCAGAAGGGCGCGTGAGATTGAAATCATACACCCGCTCTTTTCCGGCACCGCGTTCCTCCGGCAATCCTTCGTCCGTGTCTGTATAAAGTTCACCGATATTCATTTTTTCGCGCGTCGACATGCCTTCTTCCTTTGTAAAAATGGGGTGGGGTTCACCGCAGTTTACTGAGGGATGCGGAAACTGTGAACGTATGACAATTCACTTTGCGATCTGTGTCTCTCAGTGCTGTCTGACAGACGCTTCTGCTCAAGCCGCTATACTTACCTGATAGATCGCTTAAAACGGCATAAATCAGGAGGATCCTCATGTCAGCCCAACCTCATAAACTCTCCACGCATCCATTATTTAAGACCGGCTATTTTGCCGGTGGTAAATGGCTTAAAGCCAAAGAAACCTTTGATGTGCTGGATCCGGCAACCGGCGATGTGGTCGCCAAAGTCGCCAAAGCCGGTAAAGCAGAAACAGAAGCCGCGGTGAAGGCAGCCAGTGACGCATTCCCCGAATGGCGCAAAACCACTGCGAAAGCGCGTTCTGAAATCTTGCATCGCTGGTATGAACTGATGCTGGAAAATAAACAGTTTCTGGGCGAGCTGATGGTTGCCGAGCAGGGCAAACCGCTGAAAGAGGCACTGGGCGAAGTCGATTACGCCGCCAGCTACCTGCAATGGTTCAGCGAAGAAGCCAAACGCGCTAACGGAGAAATCATTCCTCCGGCCAAATCCGGCTCACGCATTCTGGCGACCCGCGAACCGGTCGGCGTGGTGGCGGCCATCACGCCGTGGAATTTCCCGCTGGCGATGCTCACCCGTAAACTGGGGCCGGCGCTGGCGGCAGGCTGTACCGGTCTCATCAAACCGGCCAGTAACACGCCGCTGTCGGCTTTCGCCTTGTTGCAACTGGCGCAGGATGCCGGGGTTCCGGACGGTGTGATCAATGGCGTGGCCGGTGACACCGGTGCCATCAGCGACGTGATTATGACCAGCAATGCGGTACGTAAAGTCTCCTTTACCGGCTCGACGGAAATCGGCAAAACGCTGGTGCGTAACAGCGCCGACACCATGAAAAAGGTGTCGATGGAACTGGGTGGCAATGCGCCGTATATCGTGTTTGACGATGCCGACATTGAGGCGGCGGTGAAGGGCGCGATCACTTGTAAATTCCGCAATACCGGCCAGGTCTGCGTGTGCATCAATCGTATTTATGTGCAGGAGGGCGTGTACGAGGCGTTTACCTCGCGGCTGGTGGAAGAAGTACGCAAGCTGAAAGTCGGCAACGGCATGGATGAAGGCGTCATTGTCGGGCCGCTGATTGATATCAAAGGACTGGAGAAAGTTGAAGAGCACGTCAAGGACGCGCTGGAGAAAGGTGGACGCCTGATGGAGGGCGGACAGCGCCACAAACTCGGTGGCAACTTCTTCCAGCCGACGGTCATTATTGATGCCACTGATGACATGAAAGTGGCGCATGAAGAAACCTTCGGTCCGCTGGCGGCCTGTTTCCGTTTCAAAACGGAAGAGGAAGTGATTAAACGCGCCAACGACACGCCTTTCGGGCTGGCAGCGTATTTCTATAGCCAGAATCTTCAACGTATTTTCCGGGTCGCGGATGCTATTGAGAGCGGGATGATTGGCATTAATGAATGTGCGATTTCCAACGAAGCCGCGCCATTTGGCGGCGTAAAAGAATCTGGCCTGGGACGTGAAGGTTCGGTGCTGGGGCTGGAAGAATATTTGCAGGTGAAAACGCTGCATTTAGGGAATCTTTAAGTCAGCTTTCCAGAAGTTACTTTTTAAGAAACAATAAACAGAAACAGACTCATTCCGGCTAAACACAAAGGACGTCAATGAAGGCATTTAACGGGCGGTGTGTGCGCAATCTGATGATGGCCGCCGTGTTTTTCGGGCTGTGCGGTGTCGCGGGGCAGGTTGTCGCGAAAACGACATATAATCAGGGCACAATAGTTCCGGGCACCGATGAACAAACGGTGATCGGCTATTTACGCCAGAACCATAAATTGCCTGAAAATTACATCACCAAGAAAAAGGCGCGGGAAGCCGGCTGGGATGCCCGTTCCGGGAATTTATGTGATGTATTGCCGGGCAAAGCCATCGGTGGTGACCGCTTCTCAAACCGGGAAGGGCGTTTGCCTTCGGCGTACAAAAGGGTGTGGCGCGAAGCGGATATTAACTATCGCTGCGGGCGTCGCGGTGCTGACCGCGTGTTGTTTGCCAGCGACGGGCTGATTTATGTCAGTAAAGACCATTATCAGAACTTCGTTCGGGTGGAGTGATGTCGATGAATAAAGTGAGCTTCGATTTTAATCACATCCCGGATTTACCCGCATTCTACCGCGAGTTTGTCCGTCAGTTTGCACTGACTGACAGCTTCGGCGCGAATCTGGACGCACTCTGGGATGAGGTAACGGGCGGGATTGCACTGCCGGTTGAGATAGATTTCATTAATCTGAATGCCAGCCGTAAACGCCGTTTCGGCGCGCTGATTCTGTTGTTTGAAGAAGCGGAGGAAGAACTGGAAGGCGAGTTGCGGCTGAATCTGCTGGAGAAACCCGCAGTAAAGGCTAAAGGCTGAAAAGAAAAAACCCGCCATTTTCTGTTAAGTAAAAAGGCGGGTTTTTGTTTTTTTATTCCTGACCTTCAGCCAGTTCGCGCAGATACTGAAAAATCTGGCGGTAAGATTTCGGCGGCTTGTTAGTGGCTTTCTCTTTCTGTGCGTTACGGATCAGTGCGCGCAGTTGCTGGCGATCGGCTTCAGGATACAATTCCAGTACCGGCGGGATCGCATCATCACCTTCTTCAACCAGACGGTCACGCAGCATTTCCAGTTTATGGAACAGCGAAATCTGCTGGTTATGGCGGTTTTTCAGCTTATCCAGCGCGGTCTGGATCGGTTCAACATCGCGGGAACGCAGCATTTTACCGATCAGCTGTAACTGGCGGCGGCGGCCTTCTTTCTTGATCTTCTGCGCTAAGTCGATCGCTGCGCGCAGATCGTCGTCCAGCGGCAGTTTGTCCAGCGAGTTTTTACCCAGTTCAACCATTTCTGCACCGAGATCTTTCAGCGCCTCGGCGTCACGTTTAATTTCACTTTTACTGACCCAGATGATTTCTTCATCATCTTCGTTCTCGTTGGTTTCGGGAACGTCGTCGTGCCAGTCGTCAATTTTCTTTGTCATGGGCGCTTCCTCTTAACGAGGTAATCCTGTCAGTTTGATTGTGCTTTATTGCTTTGGCGGCATTATGCAGGGTTATGCCGCATACATCCATGTTCTGTTGCAACTTTGGGCATAACAACGCCGGAGTGAATGCGAAATTGTGGCGAGTCTCTGTTAGACTCAAAGATAAGACTTTCTGTATATCAGTGTAGAACAATCCCTTTTATCTCATAAGCGATGGCATGCCGATGAACGTAGTGAATCAAGTAGCGCAGCAGCGTAAGACTCTGGAACAGGCCGTATCTCAGGCACTGGAACTGGCGAAAGCCGGTTCAGATGCTGCAGAAGTGGCGGTCAGCAAAACCACCGGTATCGGCGTCAGCACCCGTTTTGGCGAAGTCGAGAATGTGGAATTCAACAGCGACGGCGCACTGGGCATCACCGTTTATTATCAGAACCGTAAAGGCAGTGCGTCTTCCACCGATTTAAGCCCGGACGCTATTTCCCGCACCGTGCAGGCGGCGCTGGATATTGCCCGTTACACGTCGCCGGATCCGTTCGCGGGCGTGGCCGATAAAGAGATGCTGGCGTTCGATGCACCGGACCTGGATTTATTCCACCCGGAAGAGCTGGATCCGGATCGCAGCATCGAACTGGCCGCACGTGCTGAACAGGCGGCGTTGCAGGCTGACAAGCGTATCACCAACACCGAAGGTGGCAGTTTCAACAGCCATTACGGTATCCGCGTTTTCGGTAACAGCCACGGCATGTTGCAAAGCTATTGCTCGACGCGTCATTCGATTTCCGCCTCAGTGATTGCCGAGCATGAAGGCGACATGGAGCGCGATTACGCCTACTCCATCGCCCGTAAAATGAGCGATCTGAAAGACCCTGAATGGGTCGGCGCAGAGTGCGCCCGCCGCACCTTGTCACGTCTGGCGCCGCGCAAATTACCGACCATGCAGGCCCCGGTATTGTTCGCTTCTGAAGTGGCGACCGGCCTGTTCGGGCATCTGGTGGGGGCGATCAGCGGTGGCAGCATTTACCGTAAATCGTCTTTCCTGCTCGACAGCCTCGGCAAGCAAATTTTGCCGGAGTGGCTGACCATTGAAGAACATCCGCACCTGTTGCAGGGGCTGGCTTCCACGCCATTCGACAGCGAAGGTGTGCGCACCGAGCGTCGTGATATCGTCAAAGATGGCGTGCTGCAAAACTGGCTGATGACCTGCTATTCCGCGCGTAAGCTCGGTCTGCAAACCACTGGTCACGCGGGCGGCATTCACAACTGGCGCATCGCCGGTCAGGGCGATGATTTCGCCGGAATGCTGCGTAAGCTCGATAAAGGCCTGGTCGTCACCGAACTGATGGGGCAGGGCGTCAGCGGTGTTACCGGCGATTACTCCCGTGGCGCGGCAGGTTTCTGGGTCGAGAATGGCGAGATCCAGTATCCGGTAAGCGAAATCACCATTGCCGGTAATCTGAAAGACATGTGGCGCAATATGGTCGCCATTGGCAGCGATATCGAAACCCGCAGCAATATCCAGTGCGGTTCCGTGCTGTTACCGGCAATGAAAATCGCTGGCGAATAACCCTCCTTAAAGCAGCTGTCGCCCGATCGCTGCTTTAATTCTTTACAAAAAATTCATCCCGTTTTTCTCTCTCTCAGCCTATTTTTATAAAGCCTTACAAGCAATGTCGTTTTATCTAATAAACAAATAACAATAGAGAGATAGTTCATGCGTAAACAACTGATGGCGTTAGCGGTGATAGCCATGCTCGGCAGCAGCACGGCAGCACTGGCAGCAGATTTAGAAACGGACATGGATACAATTGCTGATAACTACGGCAAGGTGTTGAAAACCAGCGATCAGGCCGAACTGACCACCGGTCTGGCAAACATGAAAGCGGCTGCCGAGGACGCGAAAAAAGCCACACCACCGAAACTGAAAGGCAAAGCGCCGGACAGCCCTGAAATGCAGGATTACCACAAAGGGCTGGATACACTGATCGGCCAGATTGATAAGGCCTCCGCTTTAGCCAAAGCGGGCAAGGTCGATGAAGCGAAGAAAGAAGCTGAAGGGTTCAAGGCGACAAGGAATGAGAACCACAAGAAGTTTAAGTAAGCAGATGGCGGGTGTCTTGCTCCTCCCCTGCGAAGGGTAGGGAGTAAAACCCACATTATTTCATGGTGAGAAATAGCCGGAATTGACCGCTGTCTTGCTCCTCCCCCCTGCG
>NZ_JYDF01000115.1:0-18322 GCF_003263525.1 Rahnella sp. NRRL B-41462
TCAGCTGAGCGGTTTTTTTATGCCTGTCAGATCCCGCTGAACCAGTTATAACCCTGATCTTCCCAGTAGCCGCCGGGATATTCATTGGTGACGAAAATCGCGCCAATATGTTTGGCGTTTTTAAAGCCGAGTTTGGTTGGCATCCGCAGGCGTAACGGGTAACCAAAATCGGGGGGTAAGGGTTTGCCGCCAAAATCCAGAGCCAGAATGGTTTGCGGATGCAGTGCCGTCGCCATATCAATACTGGAATAATAGCGGTCGTCACATTTGAATCCGACATATTTGGCTGTCAGATCCGCGCCGACGTGTTGCAGAAACGTTTTCAGCGGTACGCCTTTCCACTGGCCGATGGCGCTCCAGCCCTCAATGCATATCAGCCGGGTGATCTGGCTTTCCTGCGGCAGGCGCTGCAATTGTTCCAGTGTCCACGGCGCTTTCTTTTGCACCAAACCGGAGACTTCCAGCCGGTAATTGGGGATGTCGATTTCCGGCACGTTGTATTCGGGGTAATACGCATTGAAACGAAACGGTGTGGTGATTTGATCGGCGCGATAGGTTTGCGCCAGTTTCTGGCCGCTGAACAGCCAGCTTTGTACCCGGTCGTTCCAGCGGGACATCGCCCACAGCACTTTATCGACCTGATCGCCGTCCTGCAGATTACAGCCGGTAAGCATCGAAACCGCGCCCAGCGTAAGGCCAGAGCGCAATAACATACGGCGTTGAATATTAACCAGTTGCTTGCGCTGATCGGGTTCAAGAATAATTTTTGGCCGCTGTGTTTTATCACTCATCGGCTCGGTCCTCCGTGCTAATTTTTTTGCCGCCGGTCAGCATCGCCACGAAGGTTTTCGGCACCAGCAGAACCATCAGTACGTGAATAATGACGAACAGCAGTACGCCGCTCATCGCAAAGAAATGCACATAACGGGCGATATCAAAACCGCCAAACAACCAGACCAGACCGCTGAACTGCGCGGGTTTCCAGATCGACAAACCCGACAGCACCAGCAGCGCGCCCAGCAACAGAACACCGCTGTACATCAGTTTTTGCACCGCGTTGTACTGACCCAGCTTGTGCGGGAGTTTGAATGTCAGTGCGCGAACGCTATCGCGCCAGACCGTACGGGGCGAAAAGGGGAAAAAGTCGCGTCTGAAATGACCGCTGAAAATCCCCCACAGCAGATAGAACAGGGCATTGCCCGCCAGCAGCCACATTACCGCCAGATGCCAGGCAATATTGCCACCCAGCCAGCCGCCGAGGGTGGTGTTCTGCGGGAAAGTGAAAGCGAAAAGCGGGTCGGCGTTATAAATCCCCCAGCCGCTCATCACCATGCCGATCATTGCCAGCAGATTGATCCAATGACAAATGCGAACCGGCCAGGAATGAATCCGGCGCTTCCGGGGTGATGAGAGCTGAGGTTTCACGCTTAATCTCCTGTTGTTCGGCCGGATTACATCGGTGGCGCGATGCCGTCTTTACCGGCAGCAATACCACGGGCAACCAGCGCACCTTTGTCATCTTTCATGGCAAACAATACGATTTTAGTGCCCGGTTTCAGCAGGCTGCGGTCGCCCGGCGCCAGCAGTACAACCGGTACATCATCAGGCACAATGACAGTTTTCTCGGCATCATGATATTTCACGGTCAGGGTGCGGCCATTGCTGTTCACCAGCTTGCCGACGGTGCCGTTGGTCATGGTATTGATTTTGCCATCGGCGGATTCAAACGGATTGAAGCCTTCACCGCTGCCGCGCAGGCTGGGGGCGAATACGTGCACTTCCAGTGCTTTCAGCGTGCCATTAGCCTGCGGAACGGCGGCCGTCCCGATGAAGCTGTCCGCTTTGATATCGCTGATCTGCCCTTTGGTGACGGCATTGATCTTGGTCTGGTCGGTCAGCTTAACGTCGAGTTTTTCGCCCTGACGTGTGGTGATTTGTACCGATGAGTCATTAACTGAGTCAATGGTTCCGCGTGTAGGTTTAATCACATTATCGGCGGCAAATGCCGATGTCATCCCGCTGCACATCAGCAGGGAACCCAGTAACAGACCAGCGAGACGTGTTGGTGCATTCATGATTAATTCTCCATTTTCCAGCGTTTTTTCATTCTGTTAGATGAATCACTGAACCTGCCAGTGATGAATAACTTTCTTAAGAGTGGACGATAAACCGGTATTGGCTGATGACAAATTGATGACAAAATTGTCATCAAAGGTGTCTGACGAAACTGATAAACTTTCGGGTGAATCATTCTCTAGGTGAATGGTCATGCGGCGCTGAGGGCCTGAATGCGAATACTGGTGATTGAAGACGATGTCAGTACAGGCGATTACCTGAAAAAAGGGCTGACAGAAGCAGGTTACAGCGTAGATCTGGCGCGCAACGGTGCCGACGGCCTGTTTCTGGCGCTGGAAGAGGGTTACGACGCGGTGATCCTCGACGTCATGCTGCCGGGGCTGAACGGCTGGCAGGTGATGGAAGTCCTGCGCAAAAAGAGCGACGTGCCGGTGCTGTTTCTCACCGCCCGCGATGAAGTACAGGATCGCATTCACGGGCTGGAGCTGGGGGCTGACGACTATCTCATCAAACCGTTCTCCTTCACCGAACTGGTGTTGCGTATCCGCACCTTGCTGCGCCGCCCGGCCGCCCGTGAGCCGGATGCGTATTCGGTGGCGGATCTGAATCTTGATGTGCTGCGCCGCCGCGTGACCCGTCAGGATCAGACCATCGCACTGACCAATAAGGAATTCATGTTGCTGCAGTTGCTGATGCGCCGCGAGGGTGAGGTTCTGTCGAGAACCATGATCGCCTCGCAGGTCTGGGATATGAATTTCGACAGTGATACCAATGTAGTGGATGTCGCCATTAAGCGTCTGCGTGCCAAGGTTGACCGCAGCTTTGAGGTGAAACTGATCCATACCGTGCGTGGCATTGGTTACGTGTGCGAAGTGCGACATGAGTGATCGTCAATTGACTCACCTCCCGAAACGCGCCATGTCGCTGACGCTTCGCGCCACCTTACTTTTCGCGCTGATCGCCTCGATGGTGGTCAGCGCCGTCGGTTTCTACCTCTATTACTCGATGGATAAAGAACTGGTACGCCGCGCGGATTACCAGGTCAGCGGGCGTGTGCAGTATTTCCGTCATCTGCTTGCCAACGAATTCCCGCTGTCGCAACTCAGCCGTAATCCCGGCCTGTTTGAAAATATGCTTGGCAACGAGCGCGATATCCTGACGTTTCGTCTGTCCGGTGAGAAGCTATTGATCAACGTCAATCCGTCGCGGCTGGCATTGCCCCCGGTAGCGGCGGTGCCTGACGGCCAGCCGCTGACGCTGAATACGGTGCATCATCTCACCGCCCCCGATGGTACGCCGGTACGCTTTGCCCGTGCGGCGGTACAGATTCAGGACGGGCGGACAGTTGAAATCACCGGCGCGCATTTCATGACCGAGGAGTCGCGTCTGTTGCAGACTTTCCGCTGGGAAATTATTGGCGCGGTGTTATTCGCTTATTTGCTGATTGCCGCACTGGGTTATCTGGTGATCCGCCGCGGATTACGGCCGCTGCGCAATATGGCGTATGAAGCGGCGCAGATCCATCCGGGCAGTCTGTCTACGCGTTTGTCTTCGGAAAATGCGCCGCAGGAATTGCAGCAATTAATTTATTCTTTCAATGACATGCTGGACCGGCTCGCCGAGGGGTATCAGCGGCTGACACAATTTTCCGCCGATCTGGCGCATGAAATCCGCACCCCGGTGGGGGCGCTGATGGGGCATTGTCAGGTGGCGTTATATCAGCCCCGGACAGTGGAAGAATACGAAACGCTGCTGGCGAACAATATAGAAGAGCTGGAACGCATTTCACGTATGGTGGAAAACATTCTGTTCCTGGCGCGCGCTTCCGATGCGCGCTCGGTTCTGACCATCACCAGTATTGATGTTTCATCTGAAATTACCCGTATCCAGGAATATTTCGAAGGGCTGGCCGAAGAGCGTGAAATGACGCTTCACGGGCAAGGTGAGGGAACCTTGCATGCGGATGCGATCCTTTTCCAACGTGCGCTGAGTAATCTGGTCGCTAATGCGGTGCGTTATGGCCGCGAGGGAAGTGCCATCGTGCTGCGCGCCGAACCCCATGCAAAAGGCATGAATATCCGGGTGATCAGTCAGGGTGAGCCTGTTCCGCCGGAAAAACTCGGAAAACTTTTCGACCGCTTCTATCGCGCGGATGCTTCACGTAGCGAAGGTGGCAGTTCCAGCGGCCTTGGATTGTCGATTGTTCAGGCCATTATGGCCCTGCATCAGGGAAGTGTCAGCGTAACCAGTTCCGCACAGGGAGAAACGTGTTTTACCCTTTATTTTCCCGTATCCGACCGCAAGCTTTCTCAATAGTTTCTCAATGAAAGGGAAAAATTGCGTAAAAAAAGCCGGAATATATCTTTTTCATGTAATTGAAATAAAAAGGATTCGTTAATTTTGTTACATTATCACATTGGAAGTCACCATTCAGTTTGAACGAAAATGCTCAGCCCGGAGTCTATATGTCCTAAGGAGTGGGTTCCAACCTCCGGTATGAGCGGTTAGTACAACGCAGCCAGACTCACAAAAGAGCCAGTTATTGCCAATGCATAAAATTCGTACACTTTCGCAACAGAGCATTTCTTTGTTCGTTGCACTTTACCTGGGGCTTCTGCTAAACCTTCCGATTTTCATCCGTCGTTATCAGCAACTGCATTATGACAATGCCTTGTCGATTGCTGTCGAAATGGTTGCCTGTTTTGCCCTGGTCTATTTCCTTTGTATGTTGCTGTCGTATACCGGAAAAACCGTTTTCCGTGTCCTGATGACCGCTATCGTGATTTCCTCTGCCGCCGCCAGTTACTACATGATTCTGTTTAACGTTGATATCGGTTACGGAATTTTAGCGGCAGCGCTGGCGTCTGATTCCATTGATTTGTCGAAAGAATCTATCGGAACACATTTCATCGCCTGGACCGTGCTGGTGAGTTTGTTGCCGGTACTGTTGCTGTGGCTGAGCAAAATGCCGGGCGCGGCTCTCAAACAAACGACGTTTAAAAAACTGGCGGTCAGAACCCTGCTGCTCGCGGCCTCCGGCCTGCTTTGTTACATGCCGCTGCAACTGATGGGCAAAGTGCAGGATCGCCACGACATCGTAAACAACCGCATGATGGCGAGTTATGGCGGTGTGGTTGCCGGCACGTATTCACCGTCTAACTGGCTTTCGGCGCTGGGTTTGTATACTTACAGCAGTTACAGCCAGGCGGAAGACACCAAAAATCTGTACGATCCGGCTAAACATTTCACGTATACCGCACCGGCAGATGCCAAAGATATGTACGTGGTGTTTGTGATCGGCGAGAGCGCCCGCCGCGACCATATGGGGCTGTACGGCTACGACCGTGACAACACGCCAAATCTCGACAAAGAGAAAAATTTGGTCGCCTTGCAGGGCTATTCCTGTGATACCGCCACCAAGCTTTCCTTGCGCTGTATGTTTGTCCGCGAAGGCGGGGCATCTGAAGAGCCACAGCGTACGCTGAAAGAAATGAACGTCTTTTCCGTGCTGAAAAGTAATGGCTGGAGTTCAGAGTTATATTCCATGCAGAGTGAAGCCTGGTTCTATAACAAAACCCGTGCGGATGATTATTCGCTGCGTGAAAACATCGCGTCCGAAAAGCGCAACGCCGGTAAGCCGGTGGATGACATGCTGCTCATCGATGAAATGAAAGACTCGATGAATAACCATCCTAAAGGTAAGCATCTGATTATCCTGCATACCAAGGGTTCTCATTATCTGTATTCCGACCGTTATCCGCGTTCTTTCGCTAAATATAAGCCGGAATGTATGGGCATCGATGATTCCTGTTCCACCGGGGAAATGATTAACGCTTACGATAATTCACTGCTGTATACCGATTACTTCCTGTCGCAGGTCTTTGACCAGTTACGCGATAAGAATGCGATCGTGTTCTACGCCTCCGATCACGGCGAGTCGATTTCGAAAAGCATGCATTTCCACGGTACACCGCGTGATCATGCGCCAGCCGAGCAACGTACGGTGCCGATCATGGTCTGGGCGTCGGACAAATTCCTGTCGAACGATCAGAACAAGGCCAGTTTCCAACAACTGCAAAAAATGGCTGCCGAGAAGAAACCGGCGTTCCATGAAAAACTGTATGACACCATTCTGGGCTGTATCGGTTATACCTCGCCAAATGGCGGGATTGTCGAGCAGCACAACTGGTGCCATGTGCCTGATCAGGCCGCCGCCACAAAATAATCTTTGCTGAATCTGCCGCCTTTTTCTGATGATGGGAGAAGGCGGCGACATATCCCTCTTTTTCAGTCACAATCGGTTAACAACAAAATACCCGTCATATTGAGGGTATTATTTTTGCTTTTTTATCAGGGCCGATAACCGATGCAAGCATTACGAATAACCATTTGCGTACTGACGGTCATTATGACCCTGCTGACGCTTCTTCCTGTGTCGCGCAATCAGCGCTGGTGGGTGCGTATCTGGGATTTTCCGCGTTTACAGATGGCCTCGCTGTGCCTGTTTTTTCTGCTGACTGAACTGGCGATCATGCCGTTCGGTGATGCGATCACCACCACGGTGATCATCCTGACCGTTGCCTGCATGGCGTATCAGAGTTGGTGGATTTTGCCTTATACCCGCCTGTATCCGGTACAGGTGAAGAAAACGGTGCCCAACGGTCATTCGCGCATCAAGATCATGAACAGCAATGTGCTGACCACTAACCGTGAGCCGGAAAAATTACTCGCGCAGGTCAGGCATTATCAACCGGATATTCTGGTGCTGCTGGAAACCGATCAGTGGTGGGAAGATCAGATGGCAGAACTGGATGCCGATTATCCGCACAGCCTGCGCTGTCCGCTGGAAAATCTGTACGGTATGCATGTGTATTCGCGCCTGCCGATGCAGGCGGCGAAGATTCAGTATCTGGTGGCTGATGATATTCCTTCTATGCATTTTCGCGCTGAACTGCCGTCCGGCGAGCAGGTGATTTTGCACTGTCTGCACCCGATGCCGCCCAGCCCGACAGAAGCGGATGAATCCACCCGCCGTGACGGGGAACTGGTTGCTGTCGGACACACGGCCGCGAAAGCGCGTTACCCGACCATTGTCACCGGCGACCTGAATGACGTGGCATGGTCGCGTACCACGCGGCTGTTCATGAAAATCAGCGGCCTGCTGGATCCTCGCCGCGGTCGTGGCATGTACAACACCTTCCATGCCAGTTATCCGTTCCTGCGCTGGCCGCTGGATCACGTTTTCCACAGCAAAGATTTCACCCTGATTGATCTGAAACGTCTTGATTTTATGGGTTCAGATCACTTCCCGATCCTGGTGGAACTGGCGCTGACGCCTTCTCAGGGTATCGATCAGGAATCATTGGAAATCGACAATGAAGACATTGAGGAAGCGGAAGAAAAACTGTCCGGTGTCGGGGTGAAAAGCAGTGATGTGCACAAGGCTGACAAGCTTAACCAGCCGGTTTACGGACGTTAATCATGAGCAGTGAACGTGAGCGTTTGCCGCTGGCTGAAGACTTACAGGTCTTCCTGGCGGTAGTGAATAAGCAAAGTTTTGCCGCTGCCGCTATCGAACTGGGGCAGTCACCGGCGTATGTCAGCAAGCGTATTCAGATCCTCGAAGAGTCGCTCAACTGTCGTTTGCTGCACAGGTCAACAAAGGGGGTGCGGCTGACAGAAGACGGCGAGCGCACGCAGCGATGGGCGTTACAAATTCTCGATACCTTTGATCAGTTCATCGGTGACCTGTCAGATTCGCGCAGTGAAGCGCGTGGCAACGTGCATATTTGCAGCTCGTTTGGTTTCGGACGTTGCCATGTGGCTCCGGCGATAGCGGAACTGGCGGCACGTTATCCGCAACTCAATCTGCGCCTTGATCTTTTCGACCGCGTGGTGGATTTGGTCGCGGAAGGTATTGATCTGGAAATTCTGGTCGGCGATGACGTACCTGAGCAGTACATCGGCAAAAAACTGGCGCAGCACCAGCGGATCCTCTGCGCATCAAAGGAATATCTGGCTGCTCACGGCACGCCTGACTCACCGCAAGCGCTGGCGCAGCATCAGTGTCTGGTGATCAAAGAGCGCGACAATCCTTTTGGCATCTGGTCGCTTACGGGAGAAGGCAAGGAACACCGCGTCAGGGTGAAAGGGGCGCTCTCATCGAACAGTGGCGAAGTGGTATTACAGTGGGCGCTGAAACACCATGGCATCATTTTGCGTTCACAGTGGGATGTTCAGCCTTATCTTTCCCGTGGTGAACTGGTGCGGGTGCTGCCGCAATATTCCCAACCCGCCAGCGTCTGGGCAGTTTATCCCACGCGGCTGGCGGATTCGGCAAAATTGCGGGTCTGTGTTGAGTTTCTGCAACAGCGATTCAGCCAGTTACCGGGCTGACGCTTATTACGCCAGCCACGGATTGCGCTGCAAATGCGCCTGCTGAAACTGACTGATTTCATCGCGAAATTGCAGTGTTGTACCGATGGCATCCAGCCCGTTAAGTAGCGCAATCTTACTCAGTTCATCGATAGCAAAATCAATCCGTTCACCATTTTGCAGGATAATTTTTTGCGCGGATAAATCGACAGTCATTTCATTTTTATCGCCATGGATCACCTTCTGCGCCATTTGCAACCACTGCGCGGGATCCAGTTGCACTGTAAGCACGCCGTTGCGCTGACAGTTATCGAAGAAAATTCCCGCGAACGTGGTGCCGATCAGCGCCCGGATACCGAGCTGTTTCAGCCCCCATACCGCATGTTCACGGCTGGAACCGCAGCCAAAATTCGGGCCGACCAGCAGGAATTTCGTCCCCTGCCATTCGGGCTGATTGAGGATAAACGCCGGATCGGGCGAGCCGTCCGCCAGAAAACGCAGATCGAAAAACACCCCGCGATCTAATCCGTTGCGGTCGATGCCTTTGAGAAACTGTTTTGGCATGATCACATCGGTGTCCACATTCGCCGCAGGCAACGGCGCGGCAATACCGGTCAGTGTAGTAAATGCTTCCATGATGACTCCTTACAGGTCACGGACATCAGTCAGATGGCCGCAGATAGCCGCTGCCGCAACCATCGCCGGGCTCATCAGATGAGTGCGTGCGCCCGCACCCTGACGGCCTTCAAAATTACGGTTGGTGCTGGATGCACAGCGGTCGCCGGGCGACAGCACGTCGTCGTTCATTGCCAGACACATTGAGCAACCCGATTGTCGCCATTCGAAACCGGCCTGGATAAATATCTCCGCCAGACCTTCCTGCTCAGCCTGTGCCCGAACCTGACTGGACCCCGGAACAATTATCGCCCGCACCGTGGTGGCGACGCTTTTACCGCGCACGACGTCTGCTGCTGCCCGTAAATCTTCAATACGCGCGTTGGTGCAGGAGCCGATAAACGCGTGACTGACAGGAATGCTGTTAAGCGACTGACCGGCACGCAATCCCATATAGCGGAGTGCACGTTGCAGATCCTGGCGGCGTGAGGCATCCGGTTCGGCTTGCGGATCAGGCACCTGACCGTTTATCGCCAGTGCCTGATCGGGGCTGGTCCCCCAGCTGACCATCGGCGCGATCTCTTCCGCACACAGTGTCACTTCACGATCAAAAACGGCATCCGGATCACTGCGTAATTCGCGCCAGACCTCCACGGCATCCCGCCACTGCTGGCCTTTTGGCGCGCGTGGTTTGTCTTGCAGATAGGCAAACACTTTATCGTCGGGTGCCATGAACGCGCCACGCGCACCGGCTTCCACGGCCATATTACAAATGGTCATACGACCTTCAACGCTCAGCATGTCGATACCCGGTCCGCAGAATTCGATGGCATAACCGGTCGCGCCCGCCGCCCCGATTTTTGCCACCAGCGCCATCACCAGGTCTTTGGCCGTGATACCCGTCGCCAGTGTGCCAGTGACGGTAACCCGCATGGTTTTCAGGCGCTTATACACCAGTGTTTGCGTCGCCAGAAGATGTTCAATTTCCGAGGTGCCGATACCAAAACCAAACGCCCCTAATGCGCCGTATGTGGTGGTGTGGCTGTCTCCGGCGGCAATGACCATACCGGGCAGGATAAAGCCCTGTTCCGGTGCAACAACATGTTCGATCCCCTGACGTTTATCGAGAATATCGAACAACTCAATGCCAAATTCGGCGCAGTTCTCAGCCAGATATGACACCTGACGCGCGCCACCGGCATCCGGCATCTGACGGATGCGTAGCGGTGCCGTCGGGTTGACGTGATCGACTACCGCCAGTGAGGTTTCCGGCCGCCATACGCGACGGCTGGCTTCACGCAAACCGCTAAACGCCTGCGGGCTGGTGTACTCGTTAATCACCTGCCGGTCGATGTAAAGCAACACGTGGCCCTTGTCATCCAGCGTACGAACGCTGTGGCTGTCGATGTGTTTTTCATACAGCGTTTTTGGCTTCATTTCATTGCCCTGATAAACGTAACGGATAATGCCAGCGTCGCAACTTCACGCTTATCGGGCAACGGCCTGAGTGTGATGAGTCAAAACACAGATCGTGAATCAGCGATCTTCACTTGTGGCCTTGTTGCCAACCGGCGAGCGACTAAGATGGGTAAAAAAGGAGAAAACCCATGTTTGAACATTTTACCCAAGGCCGGATGGTGGTCAGCGGAACGGACATTGCTTACCGGATTGCCGGACAGGGCGAACCGCTGTTATTGCTGCACGGACACCCGCAGACGCAGGCGATCTGGCATAAAGTCGCACCCTACCTCACTTCTCAGTTCACCGTGGTGCTTGCCGATTTACGCGGTTACGGTGACAGCGGTAAACCCGAGCCGGACGCGGATCACCTGCGGTACAGCAAGCGCGAAATGGCGCAGGATCAGCTCGAACTGATGGCTGCGCTCGGTTTCAGCCAGTTCAGTGTGATCGCGCATGACCGGGGTGCCCGCGTGGCGCACCGGCTGGCGCTTGATCACCCGCAGGCAGTGAAACGGATGGTGCTGATGGACATTGCGCCGACGCTTTCCATGTATCAGCAAACCAGTGAAGCTTTTGCGCGCGCTTACTGGCACTGGTTTTTCCTCATCCGCCCGGCACCGCTACCGGAAACACTGATCAAGGCTGATCCTGATCTTTACCTGCGCAGCGTAATGGGCAGCCGCAGCGCCGGTATGCAACCTTTCACCGACGAAGCTTACGCAGATTATTTGCGTTGTCTGCAACTTGATGGAACGGCGCGCGGGATTTGCGAGGATTACCGGGCTTCCGCTGCTGTTGACCTGCAACACGATCAGACTGACGTGAATGCATCTCGCAAAGTGCGGTGTCCGCTGTTGATCCTGTGGGGCGAAAAGGGCATTGTCGGCACCTGTTTTACGCCGCTGGAGGAATGGGCAAAGGTGGCGGAAGACGTTCAGGGCGAGGCGTTGCCGTGCGGGCATTATCTTGCTGAAGAACAACCGGAATTATTGCTGGAGAAAGTGCTGCCGTTTCTTCGCTGAGAGGGGAAAGCCTATAAAAAAACCCGCATGGCGCGGGTTTTTTGTGGGCACGTATCAGACTGGCTGTTCGGGGAAGGTGAGGGTGTTGCCCGGCGCTTCACGGTTGATATGCAGGAAGTTCAGATGACGTTCGTATTGATCCAGAATGTCATTGATCACCTGATGTTTGGTGAAGTCCATCAGGTCATTACCCTGAGTCCCTTCAAGAAGGAAGGTTTCCAGACGGTAATAATGCGATTTACCGGCGCGTGCGCGATAGGTAAAGGCAGGAACCGCATAACGTACCGGCCAGATCTGATAGACAAAGTTTTGCTCTTCGCCCAACGCGACCTGCAATTCCAGCGGCCCGATTTTCTCGTCTTCCTGTGGCGAGTGCTCGTTAAAGGTCACTTTTGCCCCGCGTAGTTCCAGTTCCTGGGCCACTTCCTGCATCGCAGGGCGGCAAACAGTGTCCATCATTTTCTGGGTGTGGCGTGTGCCCGGATAATTCATGACCCGCGACAGACGCTGTTTCCAGTTCAGCGCCGCGTCGCTGGTAGCAGGCAGCGGAGCCAGAGTCTGCTGGGTGCTGGCGCGGCGGTAATCTTCCAGACGCAGTGATTTATACAATCCGGCCATGATGAAGAAAATCACAAAGCTGAACGGCAGACCCATAATTACCGTGGTGTTTTGCAGTGCAGAAACGCCGTCGGTCATCAGCATACCCAGTGTCAGTACGCCGATGGTGACCGACCAGAAAATCCGCAGCCAGTTTGGCGCATCGTTGTTAATGTCTGCCAGTTTTGAGGTGAAGTTACCCAACACCAGCGAGCCGGAATCCGCCGAGGTGACATAAAACAGCAGGCCGGTAATCGTCGCGACGGACGCGCTCAGCGTAAAGCCGGGATACTGTGCCAGCAGGCTGTAAACGCCGCGTTCAGGGTGTGAGATCACCTCGTTGGCGAAATCCAGATTGCCATGCAGGATCTGGTACAGCGCACTGTTACCGAAAATTGACAGCCACAGCAGGGTGAAGACGAACGGAATAATCAGGGTGCCGAACACGAACTGACGGATGGTACGACCGCGTGAGATACGCGCCAGGAACAGGCCGACAAACGGCGACCACGCTACCCACCACGCCCAGAAGAACAGGGTCCAGCTGTTCATCCATTCGGTCGGACGGTCAAAAGCAAAGGTATTAAGCGTCATGCCCATAAAGCGATTGATGTAATCGCCAATATTGAGCACCAGCGCATTGAGCAGGAATTCGGTATTGCCGAAGAACAGCAGGAACAGAATCAGCCCCAGCGCCAGCAGCACGTTGAGTTCCGACAGAATACGGATACCTTTATTAACGCCGGAGGTCACCGACACCGTCGCCATAATCACAGAAAGCAGGATCAGCGCGGCCTGAACGGTCAGGTTTTCCGGAATATGGAACAGCACTTTCAGGCCGTAGTTAAGCTGCACCACACCAATGCCGAGCGTGGTGGCGATACCAAAAATAGTCCCGACCACGGCAGCGATATCCACGCTATGACCGATCGGGCCGTTAATGCGCTTACCAAAAATCGGGTACAGCGCCGAACGGATGGTCAGCGGCAGGTTATAGCGGTAGCTGAAATAGCCCAGTGCAATGCCCATCAGCGCGTACATCGCCCAGCCGGTCAGGCCGTAGTGGAACAGCGTCCAGGTCATGGCCTGCCGCGCGGCTTCCAGCGTTTGCCCGTTGCCTTCCGGTGGCAACATGTATTGTGTCACCGGTTCGGCGACCGAGAAGAACATCAGGTCGATGCCGATCCCGGCAGCAAACAGCATTGCAGCCCAGCTCATCATGCTGAATTCGGGTTTGGATTGTTCAGGGCCCAGTTTGATCGAACCAAAACGTGAACAGGCTATGAACACTACAAACACGATGTACAGCGTAGCCGCCAGCATGTAATACCAGCCGAAGGTGGCGGACACCCAGTTAAGGGTCAGGCTGATCCATTTTCCTGATAAATCGGTGAAGAAAATGGTCATTAATGTGAAGGCTAAAATCAGCCCGGCGGAGGTGAAGAACACAACCTTGTTCAGCTGGTCGCGAGGTTTTTCGCTTTTTCTCTCTGTCGTATCGGCAATCGCCATCTTTTCCCCTGTTATGTCAATTAATCGCTATTTTTCAATAAATTGGATTCATTTAAATCTCAAAATTCATACAAATTACTAACGTATTGGTAATAAAATATATGCATTTTTAATTGAACGTTCAATCAAAAAAAAGTTAAATAGGAGGAGTGAGAGCGTTTTAACAAGGCTGAGCGGGAGCGTAAAAAGGGTTTTTTAAGCGCATTGCAACCCGCTCATTTTCAGGAGCCGGAACCATGCCCAAAGTAGGAATGCAGCCCATCAGACGGCAGCAATTAATTGAGGCAACGCTGGCTGCGGTGAACGAAGTCGGTATGCACGATGCTTCGATTTCGCAAATTGCCCGCCGCGCTGGCGTCTCCAACGGCATCATCAGTCACTACTTTCGTGACAAGAACGGGCTGCTGGAAGCCACTATGCGTTATTTGCTCAGTCATCTGGGAGAAGGTGTGCGGTTGCGCTTATCACAGATGACGGATACCGCACCGACGGCGCGGCTGCATGCGATTGCAGAAGCCAATTTTGACGACAGTCAGACTAACAGCGCGGCGATGAAAACCTGGCTGGCCTTCTGGGCGAGCAGCATGCATCACCCGCAGTTGTACCGGCTGCAACAGGTTAACAGCCGCCGGCTCTATTCCAATTTATGTTCTGAATTCAGACGTTTTCTGCCTAAAAACGAGGCGCGTCTCGCAGCGCAAAGCACGGCGGCATTGATTGATGGCCTGTGGCTGCGCGGCGCACTCAGCGGTAAAGCGTTTAACCGCGCCGAGGCGATGCAGATAACACATCGCCATATTGAATCGCAGTTCGCACCGCGCGTTGTCGGGCAGTAAACGGCGCAGAAAATTTTCAGACCGCACAGACCGAGGAGAGATGTATGTCCCGCTACGGCAAGCAAAAACTTTATATCAACGGGCGTTTTCAGGACAGCACCGGTGATGAAACCTTCGACGCCGTTAATCCGGCCAACGGCGAAGTGATTGCCACGGTGCAATCCGCCACACATGCAGATGTCGATCTGGCGGTGAAATCCGCGCAGAAAGGCCAGAAAGTCTGGGCCGCGATGACCGCCATGAGCCGCGCCCGTATTCTGCGCCGCGCGGTGGATATTCTGCGTGAGCGCAACGACGAACTGGCCGCTATTGAAACGGCAGACACCGGTAAACCGCTGTCTGAAACGCTGGCCGTGGATATCGTCACCGGCGCGGATGTGCTGGAGTACTACGCCGGGTTAATCCCGGCGATTGAAGGCCAGCAAATTCCGCTGCGTGATTCTTCTTTCGTTTATACCCGCCGCGAGCCGCTGGGTGTGGTCGCCGGTATCGGCGCGTGGAACTATCCGATTCAGATTGCCTTGTGGAAATCTGCTCCTGCGCTGGCGGCCGGTAATGCGATGGTGTTCAAACCGAGTGAAAACACGTCGCTGACTGCCCTGAAACTGGCAGAAATCTACACCCAAGCCGGTGTGCCGGACGGCGTTTTCAGCGTGGTGACGGGCGCGGCCAGCGTCGGTCAGGCGTTAACCGATCATCCGGATATCGCCAAAGTCTCCTTCACTGGCGGTATCAAAACTGGCAAGAAAGTTATGGCCAGCGCCTCGGCCTCGACGCTGAAAGAAGTCACTATGGAACTGGGCGGTAAATCGCCATTGATTATTTTTGATGATGCCGATCTTGATAAAGCCGCCGACATCGCGATGATGGCGAATTTCTACAGCGCCGGACAGGTGTGCACCAACGGCACCCGGGTGTTTATCCCCAAAGCATTGCATAAAGCGTTCGAAGCCAAAGTGCTGGAACGGGTGAAACGCATTCGCTCAGGCGATCCGACAGATGAAAATGTCAACTTCGGCCCGCTGGTCAGCTTCGCGCACATGGAATCCGTGCTGCGTTACATCGAAAGCGGCAAACGTGAAGGCGCGACCTTGCTGACCGGTGGCGAACGTATGACTTCCGGTGAATTCGCCAAAGGCGCTTACGTCGCCCCGACGGTATTTACCGACTGCGTGATGACATGCTGATCGTCCGTGAAGAAATCTTCGGACCGGTGATGAGCATTCTGACTTATGAAAGCGAAGAAGAAGTGATCCGCCGCGCCAATGATACTGAATATGGTCTGGCCGCCGGACTGGTGACGCAGGATCTCAACCGCGCCCACCGCGTGATCCACAAACTCGAAGCCGGGATTTGCTGGATCAACACCTGGGGCGAATCTGCCGCAGAAATGCCGGTCGGCGGTTACAAACATTCCGGTGTCGGGCGCGAAAACGGCATCACCACACTTGAGCATTACACCCAAATCAAATCCGTGCAGGTCGAACTGGGCGAATTCAGCTCAGTATTTTGATCCGCTGCAACAGAGGAGATTCAATGGATTACGATTACATCATTATCGGGGCCGGTTCTGCCGGCAACGTACTCGCCACCCGTCTGACTGAAGACAGCAGTGTCAGCGTGTTGCTGCTCGAAGCCGGTGGCCCGGATTATCGTCTGGATTTTCGCACGCAGATGCCTGCGGCGCTGGCATTTCCGTTACAGGGTCGTCGTTACAACTGGGCGTACGAAACCGACCCGGAGCCGCATATGAATAACCGCCGCATGGAGTGCGGGCGCGGTAAAGGGCTGGGAGGCTCGTCGCTGATTAACGGCATGTGTTACATCCGCGGTAATGCGATGGATTTCGATAACTGGGCGAAAGCACCGGGTCTGGAAGACTGGAGTTATCTGGACTGCCTGCCTTATTTCCGTAAAGCAGAAACCCGCGACATCGGCCCGAATGACTTCCACGGCGGCGAAGGGCCGGTGAGCGTGGCGACGCCTAAAAACGGCAATAATCCGCTGTTCGGCGCGATGATTGAAGCCGGTGTGCAGGCGGGGTATTCGCGCACGGATGACCTGAATGGGTTCAAACAGGAAGGTTTTGGCCCGATGGACAGAACCGTGACGCCGAAGGGGCGTCGTGCGAGCACTGCCCGCGGGTATCTGGATCAGGCCAAACCGCGCGCCAATCTGACCATTGTGACGCATGCCCTGACCGACAGGATCCTGTTCGATGGCAAGCGCGCGGTGGGTGTCAGCTATTTCCACGGTGATGAATACAACGCCAAAACGGCGAAGGCGAAACGCGAAGTGTTGCTGTGCAGCGGCGCGATTGCCTCTCCGCAAATTCTGCAACGTTCCGGTGTCGGTGCGGCTGAACTGCTGAACCGTCTGGATATCCCGCTGGTGCATGACTTGCCGGGCGTCGGGGAGAACCTGCAGGATCATCTGGAAATGTACCTGCAATACAGTTGTACGCAGCCGGTCTCGTTGTATCCGGCATTGCAGATGCACAACCAGCCAGCGATTGGTGCCGAGTGGCTGTTTAAAGGCACCGGCGTGGGTGCCAGCAATCAGTTTGAAGCGGGCGGTTTTATCCGCAGCCGTGAAGAATTTGCCTGGCCGAATATTCAGTATCACTTCCTGCCGGTGGCGATTAATTACAACGGCAGTAATGCGGTAAAAGAGCACGG
Source organism: Rahnella sp. NRRL B-41462 (assembly GCF_003263525.1). Taxonomy (NCBI): domain Bacteria; kingdom Pseudomonadati; phylum Pseudomonadota; class Gammaproteobacteria; order Enterobacterales; family Yersiniaceae; genus Rahnella; species Rahnella sp. NRRL B-41462. The sequence continues at coordinate 17,173 of NZ_JYDF01000115.1, forward strand.
TTTCCAGGCGCATGTCGGTTCAATGCGTTCACCCAGCCGTGGCCGCGTTCAGGTGAAATCGAAAGATCCGCGCCAGCATCCGAGCATTCTGTTTAATTACATGGCGACGGAGCAGGACTGGCAGGAGTTCCGTGACGCCATCCGCATCACGCGTGAAATCATGAATCAGCCAGCGCTGGATCCTTACCGTGGTCGTGAAATCAGCCCGGGTGAAAACGTACAGACTGACGAAGAGCTGGATGCGTTTATCCGTGAACATGCGGAAACGGCTTTCCATCCGTCATGCACCTGTAAAATGGGCACGGATGAGATGGCGGTGGTAGACGGAGAAGGGCGGGTTCACGGTATGGAAGGGCTGCGCGTGGTTGATGCCTCCATCATGCCGCAGATCATTACCGGTAACCTGAATGCGACAACTATTATGATCGCCGAAAAAATTGCCGATAAAATCCGTGGCCGCCAGCCATTACCGCGCAGTACGGCGGCGTATTACACCGCGGGCGACGCACCGGTTCGCACGCAGCCGCTGAAGAAATCTGCCTGATAAATTGGCTGTAAAATCTGTGTTAAAAAGAGATATTCTCAGGAATATCTCTTTTTTTTGGCTTTCAGAAAACAGGCAGGGCATTCACTCATGACGGAATCATCATCGCTTCACTGGCAGGATTATCATCACAGTGAACTGAACGCGGCGCAGCTTTACGCCATTCTTGCACTGCGAAGTGAAGTATTTGTGGTGGAACAAACCTGTGTTTATCAGGATATCGACGGACAGGATCTGACCGGCGAAAACCGTCATATCGTCGCCTGGCTGGATGGCAAGATTGCTGCCTACGCGCGTATTCTGCGTTTTGAAGATGACGTGGCAATCGGACGGGTGATTGTCGCGCCCTCTGCACGCGGCCTGAAACTGGGTTATCAGCTGATGGAACAGGCACTGGCTGCCTGCCAGAAACACTGGCCGGGTGCGCGCGTCGCGATTTCCGCACAGGCGCATTTGCAGGGATTCTACGGCAGGCTGGGGTTTGTGGCGTATACCGAAATTTATGACGAAGATGGGATCCCGCATGTGGGGATGGAGTTGAATTCCTGATATTGGGCGAAGCGCAAGCTTCAGCATTGTTTTTGTCATTAATACCCCCACCCTCCC
>NZ_JYDF01000116.1:0-15421 GCF_003263525.1 Rahnella sp. NRRL B-41462
GGGGAGGAGCAAGGCAAAAACCTAAACCGGTTTAATTTCCTGCTGAAAATCCTCAGCATCAACATCATATCCCGACGGTTCCCAGCGTACCGCTGTCAGTACGATTAAGCCCGCCAGTGGCGCTAAGGCGATCACCCAGAACACGCCGGTGCCGAGTGCGGCGGAAAGCACCGGAAACAGGAACAGTGAAAGGGTGGAGCTGGCGCGCATCAGCGTCTGGTTGAAGCCGACACCCATGCCGCGCAGTGATGTCGGGTAGCTCAGTGACGCAAATGTCATGGTGTGCGATCCCGGCCCGAACCCCTGACCGAACAGGAATAACGCCAGCATGGCGATGGAAATTGCGGCTTCGCCACCGTCTGCCGGGCGGCCGACCAGTGCCAGACCGATCATCGCCACCAACTGGCAGGCGTAACCGGCGTAGGTCATTTTCCATGCACCAAATTTCGACACATACCGTACCGCAATCAGACCACCGACGAAGGCGAAGCACAGGTTCAGGCCGAGCGAGAACAGAATGGTGCTGATCATCGATTGTTGCAGGAAACTGGATAAAATCACCGGTAACCCGAATGCCACCGCATTATAGGCAAATGACGAGGCCACCGCCGTCACGGTCGCCAGCACGGTGCGGCGCAGATAAATGCCCTGCAACAGCGTGCCGTAGTTACGCCATGCGGCTTTGCGCACTTTCACCTGCGGTGTTTTGTCCGCATCTTCAGCCACTACCGCATTGATGTTGTAAGACTTTCTCAGGATCGCCGCCGCGCTTTGCAGGTCGCCCTGATTGGCCGCCCAGACCGGCGATTCATTCATATAACGGTGACGGATAGCGATAATCAGAATCGCAGGCACCGCGCCGAAGCCGAGGATCAGACGCCACAACCAGTCGGTGTGCGTGGCAGGCAGTACTGCGTAAAGCAGCAGAACCAGCAGATACGAGACGCTGATCGCCGCGTACCACGTCGGGCACCACATCGCCACGCGCGAGGCTTTATTGCCGCGCCCCTGAAGTTTTGAGAACTCCGCAAGAAATGCCATCGCCACCGGTAAATCGATGCCGACGCCTAATCCCATCACGAAGCGCGACCCGCCGAGCACCCATTCATTCGGTGCAAAGGCGCAGGCCAGCGCGGCAATCACGAAGAAGAACATATCAGCCATAAAGACGCGGTAACGGCCGATTTTGTCGGTCAGATAGCCGCCGAACAATGCGCCGACAATCGCCCCGAAAGTGATCGCCGAGGCCACAAAGCCCGCGCCGGAAGGCGTCAGCCCAAACTGGCGGGTGATATCTTTCATTCCGAAAGCCAGCGCACCGAGATCATAAGCGTCGAGGAAAACGCCGCCGAGAGCGATAGCAATCACGATGCGTGCGTCGCTGATTTTCGCTGCGCCGCGGTTCACTAACTGAGTAATATCGGCAGCGGAGCGAATCACCACCGGCTGGTCAGACGCAGAATCTGCGCTGTAATCCCCTGAAGAGGCGGTCTGAGAGGCCGCAATTGAATCAGACATTGTTGTGTTTACGCTTTTTGACAAAAAAACCAGCATAGAGGCGAGGTGATGCCGGTCACAAGTCCTGATTAGACGTTGCGTGAAAACAAATGGCTATAAGTTAAAACAAAGTGATCTAAAAGGCAGCGGTGAACATCTTCTTCGGGGGAAACAGCCTGTCTTGTCTCAGTGATTTAGCGGATAAGCTTCGAACATTTATGCATTTTACTCCGCTTCCGCCGCCTGCTTTTATGGCTCACCCTCCGTTTCCCTGCGCGAAATTGGACTATTCTTGTTAGCAGCTTGTTTATTCAGATGAAAGCCGAAAGACAGAGCAGTCGCCGGGCGACAAAAACCAACATAACCCGATAAGAGGATAGAACATGACTGTAACAACTGGGCGAGTACGGGGATTTTCAGTGGCAGCACTGGCGCTGGCTTCCGTGTTAAGTTTCAGCGCACAGGCCGCTGATGATGCCGTGCGTGTCGGCTCAAAAATTGATACCGAAGGGTCGCTGCTCGGTAACATTATTATTCAGGTGCTGGAAGCCAACGGTATTCACACTACCAATAAATTACAGCTGGGAACGACGAAAGTGGTGCGTGGCGCAATCACCGCCGGTGAAATCGATATCTATCCGGAATACACCGGCAACGGCGCGTTCTTCTTCTCCGACGATAAAGACCCGGCGTGGAAAAATGCGCAGGCCGGTTTCGATAAAGTCAAAAAGCTGGATTACGACCAGAACAAAATTGTCTGGCTGAATCCGTCTCCGGCCAATAACACCTGGACTATCGCGGTACGTCAGGACGTCGCGAGTGCGCACAACCTGAAATCGCTGGGTGATTTGGGCAAATACATCAGCAGCGGCGGCGATTTCAAACTGGCGGCGTCAGCCGAGTTTATCGAGCGTCCGGATGCCTTACCGGCGTTTGAGAATGCCTATGGCTTCAAGCTTAATCAGGCGCAACTGTTGTCTCTGGCGGGCGGTGATACGGCGGTGACTATCAAAGCGGCCGCTGAGCAGACTTCCGGCGTCAATGCGGCAATGGCTTACGGCACTGACGGCCCGGTCGCCGCGCTCGGCCTGCAAACGCTGGAAGATCCGAAAGGCGTACAGCCGATTTACGCGCCTGCGCCTGTCATCCGCGAGGCCGCGCTGAAAGCGCATCCGAACATTCCTGAATTGCTCAAACCGGTGTTTGCTTCGCTTGATACCAAAACGCTCCAGGGGCTGAACGCGAAAATCGCGGTTGATGGTCAGGATGCGAAGAAGGTGGCGGCGAAGTACTTGCAGGAAAAAGGTTTCGTTAAAAAATAACCGGGCAGTGACCGCCCTGAGCACGATCTTCGGGTCGTGCTCTCTGATATCAGGTAATGTTTTGACTTATCACTCACCCGTTAAAAACCGCGTCCTGCTGACGCTGGTTTTGCTGCTGTTGCTGGCCGGTTTCGGGCTGGCTTTTGTCAGCCATGCGCCCAACCGGCTGGTATCCGGTAAAGGTATTTCACTGGCGAGCCTGCTGCATGGCTATTCTGCATTACTCCTGTTGCCTGCCGTTTTGCTGCTGGCCTGTGCCTTTCTGACCCTTTATGGCCGCCATCATTTGCTGGTGATGCTGCTGGCGGAAATCCTGCTGGCCGTGCTGGTCTGGCTGGCCGGTCACAGCGCGGTGCAACTTGCGGGGGGCGATGAAGACAGTATCGCGCGCACCTCGCTCGGCGGCGGTTTCTGGGCAGGTGCGGCGCTTTGTCTGCTGATCGCCTCTGACGCCATTTCCCGTTTTACCCGCAATCACAGCCTGCGTATTTTGCTCAACGTGCAGATGGTCGTGCCGGTGGTTTTGCTGCTGGCGTACGGTCAGCTTGCCGAACTTTCGCTGCTCAAGGAATACGACAACCGTTCCGACGTGTTCAACGATGCGCTGTGGCAGCATCTCGGCATTTTGTTTGGCACGCTGGTGCCTGCGGTGCTGATCGGTCTGCCGGTCGGGTTGCTGTGTCACCGTAAACCCCGCTGGCGCGGGCCGGTATTGTCGGTGCTGAATATTATTCAGACCGTGCCGTCGATTGCGTTGTTTGGCCTGCTGCTCGCACCGCTGGCGGGGCTGGCAAAAGCGCTGCCGTGGCTGGCTGAACACGGCATCAGTGGCATCGGGCTGGCACCGGCGATTATCGCGCTGGTGCTGTATTCGCTGTTGCCGCTGGTGCGCGGGGTGATTGCCGGGCTGGAGTCGGTGCCGGAATCGGTGATCGAATCTGCCCGCGGCATGGGCATGAACCGTGCGCAGGTGTTTTTCCGCGTGCAGATGCCGATTGCCTTGCCGGTTATCCTGACTGGTGTGCGCATTGTTGCGGTGCAAACGGTCGGTATGGCGATGGTTGCGGCGCTGATTGGCGCGGGCGGACTGGGCGCCATCATGTTCCAGGGTCTGCTCAGCAGTGCGCTGGATCTGGTCTTGCTTGGGGTGATCCCGGCGGTGCTGATGGCCGTTGTTGTCGACAGCGTCTTTAAATTTGCAGTCTCAATTCTGGAAACCACACGCAGATGATTCATTTCAAGCAGGTTAGCAAACACTTTGCCGGAAAAGCGGTCGTGCGCGATCTCACGCTGGAAATGGCCAAAGGCGAATTCACGGTGCTGATCGGCACCTCCGGTTCGGGGAAATCCACCACGCTCAAAATGATCAACCGGCTGGTGGAGCACGATCGCGGGGAGATTTTATTTGCCGGTGAACCGATAGAAAAATTCCGTGCGCAGGATCTGCGCCGCCGGATGGGTTATGCGATCCAGTCCATTGGCCTGTTCCCGCACTGGACGGTGGAAGAGAATATCGCCACCGTGCCACAATTACTGAAATGGCCGAAGGCGAAAATCCGTGACCGCGTGACTGAACTGCTCGAACTCCTCAATCTTGACCCGAAACAGTTCCGTCATCGTTATCCGCATCAGCTTTCCGGCGGACAACAGCAGCGCGTCGGTGTGGCACGGGCGCTGGCTTCTGACCCGGAAGTATTGCTGATGGATGAACCTTTCGGTGCGCTCGATCCGGTGACCCGCGCGACGTTACAGGAAGAAGTGGCGCGCATCCATAAAATCACTCACCGCACCATTGTGCTGGTGACGCACGACATCGACGAAGCGCTGGCGCTGGCTGACCGCATCGTACTGCTCAATGACGGACAAGTGGTGCAGCAGGGGACGCCGCTGGAATTGCTGACCCGACCGGCGACGCCGTTTGTGCGTGATTTCTTCGGTGGCAGCGAGATGGGGATCCGCTTGTTGTCGCTGCGCGAAGTGGGTTCGCTGATGCGGCGCGGCGAGCCGTATTCCGGCAGCCAGTTACCGCTGACCGATACCATGAGCCTCAGTCAGGCGCTGTCAAAATTTGTCGCGCAGCAGGCTCAGCAGTTACCGGTGGTGGATGAACAAGGGCAACCGCTCGGCGTGCTGCATTTTGCGGATCTGACCGCACCGGAGGGCCGCGCATGAAACGGGTATTTGCAGATCCTCTGATTTGGTTATTCGCTTTATTGCTGGCGCTGATTTTCGGTATGACCTCGCTCGGCGGGCTGTTCCACTGGATGTTCCCTGAACTCAGCAGGCCGGTGTATCAGCAGGAAAGCTTTGCCGCGCTGGTGGAAGCCCATCTGTTGCTGGTCGGCATTTCCAGCCTGATTGCGGTGATTATCGGCGTAGCGGCGGGGGTGGGCGTAACACGTCCGGCGGGCAAAGAATTCCGTTCACTGGTGGAAACGCTGGTGGCGATGGGACAGACGTTTCCGCCGGTTGCGGTACTGGCAGTCGCGGTGCCGGTGATGGGATTCAGTGAAAAACCGGCGATTATTGCGCTGGTGCTTTACGGGTTGTTGCCGATCCTGCAGGGGACGATTGCCGGGATTGAATCGGTACCGGCGTCGGCGCGGGAGATTGCGCAGGGCGTGGGGATGAGCCGCTGGCAGATGCTGCGGAAAGTGGAAATTCCGCTGGCCGCACCGGTGATTATTTCCGGCATCCGCACGTCAGTGATTATCAATATCGGGACGGCGGCGATTGCCTCGTCGGTCGGCACGTTAAGCCTCGGCTCGCCGATTATCATCGGCCTGAGCGGTTTTAATACCGCCTACGTATTGCAGGGTGCGGTGATTGTCGCGTTGCTGGCGATTTGCGTAGATATGCTGTTTGAACGCTGGAGCCAAGGGTTACAACGCTGGCAGCAGCGGTCAGTGGACGAATCAGTTCGTTGATGCAGACGGCGGCGCAGGCACCACGGAAGGGGCGTCGTTATCGCTGACCGGTTTCGCGTCGTCCTGAATCACCACCGCATAACCGGCAACCATCACGCCACCAATTGCGCCAATCGCCATCAGACCAAACAGCGCGATAAATAATTTTTTGCCTAGCGAATTCATGTGCAGTACCTCAGGATTTTGAACGGCGAATTATAAATCGTTTCCTCACCCCTGCAACAGACTATTCATGCTGTGATTACTTTTAACGGTGATGCCAGCGCATTTTTTGTCATATACAGAAACTTTTTAGCAACATTTTGACGCGATCGCACGGATTCCCTTGCCGGAAATCAGGGCAATAGCGTTAACTGTTTGCCTTCATTATCACGCTAATAAGTTATTCCTATGACTGGTTCCGCCACCCGTTCCCTGCTGCCATTAATTGCTGCACTGTTTGCGCTGTATTTTATCTGGGGTTCGACCTATTTCGTGATCCGCGTGGGCGTGGAAAGCTGGCCACCGCTGATGATGGCCGGGCTGCGTTTCTTCGTCGCCGGATGTATTTTGTTCACGTTTTTATTGCTGCGCGGGCATAAAGTCCCGACGTTGAAGCAGTGGATGGCCGCCGGTGCCGTAGGTATTTTGCTGCTCTCTGTCGGTAACGGGCTGGTGACGGTGGCGGAACATATGCAGGTGCCGTCGGGCATTGCCGCCGTAATGGTCGCCACCGTGCCGCTGTTTACCCTGTGTTTCAGCCGCCTGTGGGGAATGCCCAATAGCCGCCTGGAATGGACCGGTGTCGCCATCGGCCTGTTCGGGATTGTGCTGCTTAATACCGGCAGTAATCTGGAAGGGAACCCGTGGGGCGCGGCGCTGATCCTGCTCGCCTCACTAAGCTGGGCATTCGGTTCGGTGTGGAGTTCTCGCTTGCCGCTGCCAACCGGCCTGATGGCGGGTGCGGCGGAAATGATTATCGCCGGTGTGGTGTTGCTGGTGGCAAGTCGTGTCACCGGGGAACACATGACCGCGACGCCTTCGCTAAGCGGTTTTCTGGCGCTCGGTTATCTGGTGGTATTTGGCTCGATGATTGCCATCAGCGCCTATATGTTTCTGCTGAAAACTGTGCGTCCCGCCGTGGCCACCAGTTATGCCTATGTGAACCCGATTGTGGCGGTGTTGCTCGGCATCGGCTTCGCCGGTGAATCCTTGTCTCCGGTCGAATGGGTGGCGTTGGGCGTGATCCTCTGCGCGGTGCTGCTGGTGACGCTGGGGAAATTTGTATTCGGGCGTAAGAAGACGGTGATTAAAGAAGTGAAGGTTTAAACCGCTTCCTTTTCGCAAATGTGAAAGCTGATTTTGTTTTGCTCCTCCCCTTCGCAGGGGAGGGATCAGACCGGGTTAAGCCTATTTTTTCTCAAAGAAAATCGTCACCCGCGCCACTTCCACGCCGAATTTTTTCAGCGCGGTGACGTTAAACAAGTGCTGTTCGTCCTGCTGATAAATCCAGTCATCGAACGTCAGCCGGTAGGTGCTGCCGCCTGATTTTACGTCCATCACGTATTTCCAGTTAAAGGCATTGCCTGCGGATTGCCCGGTGGCGGTGCCGATAATGTCGCCCGCCGTGCCGGTATAGCTGCCGTCCGCCAGTTTGCGGATCCGCCAGACGCGGGTCTGTTTCTCGCCGTCGTCATACACAAAGTCTTCATGCAACGTCAGCGTATCGCCCGCCACATCACCGCGGATTTTCACGATGAAGCGCCGGGTCTGTTTGTTGCTGTAATCCTGCACCATGCCGTAGGCCACGCTGTCACCGGCAAACCAGGTGAAAATATCCAGCTTCGGTTGCGCTTGTGCGTAATCCTGAATATTGGCTTTACAGCCGGTGAGTAACAGCATTCCGCCGACGATCAGCGTGACAAAAATCTTGCGCAGAACAGTCATAAAACCTCCATAAGATGCCATTAATCGGACGCGGATGCGCCGGTCAGCTTGCTGCGTAAATCAGGATATTGCGTGGCGGGCGAGAGCCAGATCGCCAGAAAGGCATCGCGGAATGCCGGGCTGAAAGGCTGACCGACCGGTGTGCTCAGCACGCTGTTTGCGGGCTGGCTGTAAAACTGGCCGCCATTTTCAGTGGCGACAAACATGATTTCGCTGCCGTTGCTGACATCCGGCCAGGTGTTTTGTACCGCCTCCAGCCAGCCATTTTTCTGTGCCTGCGCCAGCAATCCCAGTGCCTGCCATTGCTCTTCTGTTGCTTTGGTCAGCTCCTGATGATCAATGCTGCGCAGATACTCAATCTTCAGCGCCTGCGGCCATTTTCCGGCCTGATACTTACCGTCGGGCGTCAGCAGTTGCGAATGATAAACCTCAAAAGGCCCCCAGCTCAGCGTGGCACGCCCGACCTGTTGCCATTGGTTCCACGGCGTGGCGGCAAAGGCAGAGAAAGAAATCATCAGCGAAAGTACGGCCAGAAATGCGCGCATCATCAGGTTTTCCGCTCTGTGTCATGGCTGAGCAGCACCGGCAGGCTGATCAGCGGTAAGAATATCGCCCAGCCCGCCGCCAGCAGAAGCCAGACATAAACCGGTGCGGCGAGAAGTTGCATGGCACCGAGCTGCATGCCGAGGTAATAGGCCAGCGGGCCGCTGACCGCGCCGACAGGCATCAGCCAGTACCATGTCAGCCGTAAATAGCCGAGTAACCACAGCCACCAGGCGCTGAAGCCCAGCCATAACGCCATCATCCACGGCGGTACGGCGGAAGAATCGCTAAATTCAAACAGACCCAAAATGCACCACAGCGAGTCCATCATGATGCCCAGCGTACAGGCGGTGGCGACCCACAACCGGCGTTTTGATGGTGTAAACGCCAGCATCAGAAAACTGCTTAAAAGCAGGAAGAGGATAAACCGTCCGCGCCCCCAGACGGCCAGCGTCCACCAGGCATCAAAACCCAGTGTCAGCAGCCAGAAGCGCAAGGCTTTCATCCGCGTCGCTCGGCGACCAACTGCACGGTGCTGATGGTGCGTGCACGAAAACCTGCCTCGCAGTAGCACAGATAAAACAGCCACAGACGGCGGAAATATTCGTCCTGCACGCCGTCAGTCTGTGCATTCCAGTAGCGCTGCACCCGCTCGCGCCATTCATGAAGGGTGCGGGCGTAATCGGAACCGATATCGAACAGGTCACGCACCACCAGACTGGTGCAACGGGTCATGGTGTCATTCATGGCGGTAATTGAGGGCAGAAAACCGCCGGGAAAAACGTAGCACTGAATAAAATCGACGTTACGGCTGTAGGCGGCATAACGCTGGTCGGCGATGGTGATTGCCTGAATTGCCATACGCCCGTGCGGTTTGAGCAGCGCATTGCAGCGTTTGAAAAAGGTGGAGAGATAGCGTTTGCCGACTGCTTCGATCATCTCTATCGACACCAGTTTGTCGAACTGCCCCTGCAGCGAACGATAGTCTTCGAACAGCACCGTCACGCGGTCACTCAGCCCGGCTTTTTCAATCCGCTCACAGGCAAAGCGATATTGCTCGCGGGAAATGGTGGTGGTGGTGACCTGACAGCCGTATTCGCGCGCGGCAAATTCGGCCATCGCGCCCCAGCCGGTGCCGATTTCCAGCAGATGATCGCCCGCTTTTAATTGCAGCTGTTCACACAGGCGGCGCATTTTGGCTTCCTGCGCCTGTTCCAGCGTCATCTGCGGCTCCTGATACCAGGCCGAGGAATACAGCATCTTCTCATCGAGAAAACCCTGATAAAAATCGTTGCCCAGATCGTAATGCGCCGAGATATTTTTACGCGCCTGCGACGGACTGTTGCGGCGGAAAAAATGAATGACTTTTTTGGCCGGTGTGCTGAGCCAGCTGAGGCGTGCCTCGATTTTATCGACCAGCTTCAGGTTCTCGGCCAGCAGTTGCAGCACGACGGTCAGATTAGGCGTGGTCCAGTCGCCATCAATAAAACTCTCACCCGCTGCGACGCTGCCGCCCAGTAAGACACGCCGGTAAGCGCGCTGATGCAGAATGTCAATTTCACCCTGCAAGATAGCCGTCGGATCGCCAAAAAATATCGCCTGCTCACCGGGTTCACGCAGCGTCAGGCCCGCGCCTTTGAGCTGCTTCAGGACGCTAAGGATGAGCGCGCGCGCCGCTTTGCTGCGCCTGTTATTCGTCCCTTCACGGGCGAGTTGCATTTCAGGTTGGCTCATGGTCAGTCCTTATCAACGGGAGGATGAGAATAAATGGGCGCCCGTTTCAGCCACAGTTTCAGTGCCTGCCAGTAGATAGTCAGTGCGGTTTTAGCGGTCATGACAGGCAGCCGCCACAATTGCTGACGCAACGCCGCGCGGGTCAGCGGACGGGCTGTCAGTGAAAGGGCTGCATCGAATTCCCGTTCTTTACGGTGATTTTCGATAGTGATGTGTAACTGCTTTCCAGGGGGTGTCAGCCGCCAGTGATAGACCATGTCCATCGGATTAAAGGGCGACACATGAAAGGCTTTCGGCACCGGTTGTGAACCGTCAGGCAGAACGGCGTAGGTGTGACGTTCGTTCCAGGGGGTATTGCGCACCTCGGCCAGCATCCAGCGCAAAACACCATGCTGATCATAAAGATAGTAAAAATTCACCGGATTGAAATAACAGCCGAAATAACACAACTGACATAACAACATCACCCGCCCGTCCGGGCGTTCGCCGGTCAGCGCTTCAATTCTCGCCTGCGCTTTGGTTTTGATATCACCGCCGCCGAGATAATCTTTGCGGCGAAAACTGGCGGCGGAAAACCGGTCGAGCTGGATACCTTGTGCAGGTAACTGGTCCAGTTCATCAAGGTCAATCAGCGGCATGAAAATATCGTAGTCGAATCGGTGTTCAACCGGCGTAAACCGCCGATGGCGCACCGTGCCGACATACAACTGGCTGTTCATGACGCCTCCCGTTTTTCCTGCTCACTCTGTTGCTGCGCACTGAAAAGTTGCAGATTGAGTTGTTCCACCACGTCACGCGCACTGTTGACACCGTCTTCGTGAAAGCCGTTGTACCAGTACGCACCGCAGAACCAGGTGCGGTTGTGGCCGTTGATCCGCTGGCGTTCCTGCTGTGCGTGGCGGCTGGCCAGATTGAGAACCGGGTGCATATACGTGGTGCGGAACAGGACTTTGTTTTCATCAATCGGCGTCAGCGGATTGAGTGACACGCAAAATGTCTGCGGCGTATTCAGCCCCTGCAAAATATTCATGTTATAGGTCACGCTGGCGCGGCGGCGGTGCGAAGGATTGCTGTCGCGTATATCCGCGTGGTCCGCCAGATTCAGCGCGTTCGGCAACTGATAATTCCAGCTCGCCCAGGCGCGTTTTTCGCGAGGCAGCAGGTGGGTATCGGTATGCAAAATGACGTCGTTGCTCTGATAAGGCAGGGCAGTGAGAATGCTTTGCTCATCAGCAGTGGCGTTGTCACCCAGAATGGTCAGCACCTGATCGGAATGGCAGGCGAAAATAATCTGATCAAAATGCGCCTCGCCATGCGGGGAATGCAGCGTCACACCGCAGGGTGTGCGGACGACTTTACTGACCGGTGCGCTGGTCAGCAGCCTGACGCGGGCCGGCAGTTTTTCCTGCATCCGGCGGATATATTCCCGTGAACCGCCGGGGACCACCATCCATTGCGGGCGGTTGCTGACGTCCAGTAATCCGTGATTATCGAAAAAGCGCAGGAACATCGACAGGGGGAAATTCGCCATATCGCTCAGCGAAGAAGACCAGATGGCCGCCCCCATCGGCAGCACATAATGCAGGGCGAAAAACGGGGTGAAACCGTTTTGATCGAGCAAGTCAGCCAGCGTATCTTCGTCATTGTGCGGATTCAGCAGGCGCGCCTTGCACAGTTTGTTAAACCGCAGGATCTCGAGAATAAAGCGCCAGAATTGCGGTTTGAGCAGGTTGCGGCGCTGGGCAAACAGGCTGTTCAGCGAGTGGCCGTTGTATTCGAGTTTATTAACCGGATTGCGTACGGAAAAACTCATTTCCGTCGGCTGTCCTTCAATGCCCAGTTCTTTGAGCAGGGCAATAAAATGCGGGTATGTCAGGGAGTTATAGACAATAAAACCGGTATCGATGGCGTATTCTTTTCCGTCGGAAATCACATCCTGCGTGGCAGTATGTCCGCCTAAGGTTTCAGACGCTTCAAAGACGGTAATCTCACAGCCGGGCTGACTTTTTGCCAGCAGCCAGGCACAGCTCAGCCCTGAAATTCCGCTGCCTACAATCGCCACTTTTGTTGTCATTTTATTTCACCATTTTCCGGCATAACCATTGTTGCAAACTGACGGGCAGCAAGGAGAGCACCTTGAGTAAACGGGCAAAAAGCGGAGGGAAGGCGATTTCACTCGCACCGCGCGCCAGTTTTTTACGAATGTGCTTCGACGCCTGGGCGACGCTCACCATCATCGGCATCGGGAAGTCATTGCGCGATGTCAGTGGTGTTTCGACAAAACCCGGCTGAATCAGCGAAATGTGAATCTGACGTTTCGCCAGATCAACCGCCAGAGAGCGGGCAAAAAAGGCCAGCGCGGCTTTGGATGCCCCATAGGCTTCACTGCGTGAAAACGGCAGCAGCCAGGCGACGGAACCCACCAGCGCTATCCGGCTGCCGGGCGCTAAGCCGGGGAGCAGGGCGTCGAGGCAATTGACCGGGCCGGAAAAATTGGTGTTCATCACCCGCATGACTTTTTCGGCATCGACGACGCCGTTGTCGAGATATTCGCAGGTGCCCGCGCAAAGAATCACTAAATCGGCCAGCCTGCCCTGCAATGCTTCACGGGTAGCCTGTAAATCGGTGATATCAAAACACAGCGGGATGATCAGCGGGCTGGTGGCGGCGACGGCCGTCAGCTTTGCGCCATCTCGCCCGCAGGCAATGACCTCCCAGCCTCCGCTGGCATAATCCAGTGCCAGTTGTTTGCCAATGCCAGAACTGGCACCGGTAATCAGTACGCGCCCCATTATTTCAACCTGGCTTTGACGGCGCGCACGACACCGCCGAGCACCGGAATGTGCTCGTACAACATGGCACCGAGATCGTAATAATCGCGCTGATAGATAATAAGGTTTTCATTCAGGCGCAGATGGCTTGTGCCATCAAGAAACATTGCCTGACCTTTTTTCAACGCCGGGTGTGAGAATTCCATCCGCCAGAACAGCGACACTTCATCACCCTGAATAAGTGGAGGCTGGATCTCAAAGCGGCAGTAATTCGTTTTCTCAAGCAGCTGCGCAAAATAGTGTTCCAGCGCATCCACGCCGTCGTAATGTGAAACCGGATCGATAAACACCACATTCGGATGATAAATAAGGGAAAGCTGCGGCAGGCGGCTGGTATCAAGGTGACGGTAAAATTCGCACAGCCGTGCCAGAACATCGGCCGGGGTTGCGTGTTCGGAAGAATGTTTAAGCATCATTTTTTCCTTCCCGGCGAACAGGCTCAATACGAAGGCTGGCGCGATGATCATCGTCATCGGGGGAGGCGCTGAACTCATCTTCCTTAGCGTCTGTTTCTTCTGCGCCGAGCAGGATAGCTGAGCTGCCCAGCAGGATGATCGACAAACCCTGCGCCATCCAGTTCTGCAGCCGCTGGCGCTGAACCTGCGTCAGCTTGCCTTCGGACCACAACAGAATTTGCGAGCCGCTCAGGTTTTCCAGATACGGCTCGCTGAGAGGAACCGGCAATATTTCGACCTGCAAACCTTCTTCGCACCGCACAATGGCCTCAAGCCACAACTCGGTGCTGTCTGTGTTCCCCCAGCCGATCAGCGTGGCAGCCGGTCCGGGACGCTTACGGGCGGCGTTCATGCACATCACCGCGTGTTCAATGATCAGACCGTCAAGCTGGCTGCGCAGCATCAGCAGTCGTGAATCGCCGGAACTCAGGCGCTCACGCAGGGGGCGAAGCACGTTATTCACAAATGTTACCGCCGGGTATTCACGACCGAACTCCAGCATCAACTGACGAACTTTTTGCGGGCGGCCATCCTGTAAGGCGGTCAGCAGCTGATGTTCTGACTGCGACCAGCCACCGGGTAGCACGTCCACTTTACCTTCCAGCAAAGATTTCACCTGACCAACCGGAATACCGCGATTGATCCAGCCCAGAATGGTGCGGATGGTGTCGAGATCATCATCATTAAACAGACGATGGCCACCCTCTGTGCGCTGTGGCTTCAGCAGGCCATAACGCCGCTGCCAGGCACGCAACGTGACCGGGTTGATACCACAAATTCGGGCGACTTCACCGATGCTGTACAGAGACATATTTCCATCCAAATATTCATACCACTTATAAGCTAACTCTAGCGCCACATCGTAAAGTTGTACAACTTTATTATTTCTGTACAACTTGGAAAATCCTTTTGGTTACACTTTTTTAACTTGCGATATTCTCATATAAGAGATATTTTCCCTGTATTGAGATTTCACGGCAGGGTAAGAAAATGGGAGAAGGGCAGGACAATCACGATCTCCGTCTGGCGGAACGGCTGGCTGAATTACGCGTCAGCCAGGGCTGGTCACTTGAACAACTGGCGCAGATGACCGGCATAAGCCGCGCGACACTTTCACGCGTGGAGCGGGCAGAGACCAGCCCGACGGCCTCGTTGCTGGGCAAACTGAGTGCGGCTTACGGGCTGACCACTTCCCGTTTGCTGATGGCGCTGGAAGATAACCCCCCGGAGCTTATCCGCGCATCGCAACAACCGGTGTGGCATGACCGGGAAACCGGCTTCGAGCGTCGTTCCGTTTCCGCACCAGCACCGGGTTTTCGTGCTGAGTTGATTTCAGGTGTGCTGAAAGCTGGCGCCAGCATTACTTACGACGCACCGCCGGTAGAGGGACTCGAACAGCATATCTGGATGCTTGAAGGTGTACTGGAATTTGTGCTCGATGGCCGCAGTTACCGGCTGGAACCGGGCGACTGCCTGCGTTTTCATCTTCACGGCAGGACTTCTTTCTACGTACCCGGCCCGGCAGATGCCCGCTACGCCATCGTCATTTCACGTCCTTAAATGTCTGACTGAGTAAGGTTTAACATGATGCAAAACAGCAATGAAGTGGTGATCAGTGAAGTGCAGGGCGGCGTATTGTCGCAAATCGATCTGGATGCGCTGGCCGAAACCCTGATGCAGTCCGTGGCGTTGGGTGCCAGCATCGGTTTTATTTTGCCTTTCGGTTTTGTGCAGGCGCAGGCGTTCTGGCAAAAGCTGTTACCGGCTTTTGAGCGTGGCGAAAAACGCCTGCTGGTGGCGCGCATGGCAGGCAAAATCATCGGCACGGTGCAACTGGTGGTCGATCAGCCCGCCAACGGTGCGCACCGCGGTGACGTGGTTAAACTGATGGTTCACCCCGATGGCCGCCGCAAGGGTATCGCGCGTAAACTGATGACGGCGGTTGAAGCGCTGGCGCGGGAAGAGGGCAAAACCTTGCTGGTGCTGGATACCGTCACCGGCAGTCCGGCACAGACATTGTATGAAAATCAGGGTTTCACCCTGAGCGGGACGATTCCGCATTATGCGATGTCGACGGGGGGAATGCTGGAGTCGACGAGTGTGATGTATAAGGTGCTGGTGTGATCTGATTTTGACCGAATCAGGGGCGGTTTTAACTTCAACTTCAACTTCAAATTCAAATTCAA
>NZ_JYDF01000117.1:0-21268 GCF_003263525.1 Rahnella sp. NRRL B-41462
GCACGCTGCTTTGCTCTTCTTTCGGCAGCCACGGCCGCATCACATTGCTCGCCCACACGTCTTCCAAAGTGCCCATGGCCAGCACTTTACCGCCGTCGAGCACCAGCACTTTTTCCGCCAGACGTAAAATCTCATCGAGGCTGTGCGTCACATACAAAATCGGAATGCTGACTTCCTGCGCCAGACGCTCCAGGTAAGGCATCAGTTCGCGTTTACGCGGGATATCGAGCGCGGCCAGCGGCTCATCCATCAGTAAAATTTCCGGTGCTGTCAGCAGCGCACGACCAATTGCCACGCGCTGTTTCTCGCCACCTGAAAGCGTGAGCGGGAAGCGGTCCAGTAAGGGGGCGATACCGAGCAACCGCACGATGTTATCGAACTGTCCGCGCATCGACGGCGCCATGCCGTATTGCAGATTGCCTTTCACACGGTAATGCGGGAACAGTCGCGCATCCTGAAAAACATAACCGACGCGGCGTTTTTCTGGCGGCAGGAAAATGTTGTTTTGCTTATCCGATAAGATGCGGCCGTTCAAGGTAATGCGGCCACTATCAGGTTGGGTCAGGCCGCCGATCGCATTAATCAGCGAGGTTTTTCCTGCGCCTGACAAACCAAAAATGGCCGTTATCCCCTGCGCCGGTAAGGTCTGCGATACCTGTAATTCCAGGCTGCCCAGCGTCTGGCTGAAATCGAGTTCAAGCATGTCAGCCTCCCAGCCGGATACGGCTGCGTTTTGCCAGCCAGTCAGAAATCAGCAATGCCGCCAGAGACAGCAGGATTGCCAGCACGCAGAGCCGTGCGGCAGCGCCTTCCGCGCCCGGCGTTTCAATCAGGGTATACATCGCCAGCGGAATGGTGCGGGTCTCACCCGGAATATTCGAGACGAAGGTGATCGTTGCACCAAACTCGCCCAGCGAACGGGCAAATGCCAGCACCACGCCGGCAATGACGCCCGGCACGGAAAGCGGCAGTGTGATGGTGAAAAAGACCCGCCACGGCGAAGCACCGAGCGTGCGGGCGGCGAGTTCAAGTTTGGGGTCAACCGCCTCCAGCGACTGGCGTATCGCCCGCACCATCAGCGGAAATGCCACCACCGCCGAGGCCAGCACTGCACCATGCCAGCTAAAACTGAAGCTGAAACCAAACCATTCGTACAGACGCTGGCCGATAAAGCCGCGTCGCCCCATCACCACCAGCAGCAAATAGCCAATCACCACCGGCGGTAATACCAGCGGCAAATGAATAATACTGTCGAGCAGGGACTTGCCGGGAAAGCGGCCGCGGGCGAGGACCCACGCCATCAGAATACCAAGCGGCAGACTGCAAACAACGGCCAGGCTCGATACTTTCAGACTAAGAAGTACCGCCTGCCACTCATATTCACTCAACATCATGTCGGTTTCTTAATCCTGAATTTATGTGTCGCAGAGATAAAATATCGGCAAAAATTTCGCAGGCTTTAATTTACGTCAAAGTATAGAGAATCACACACGGGGAAAGAAACCGGGATGGACAGATAAAGCCTCCTGGCGCAGCGCAGGCTTTATCTGTTTTCAGCAACAGCGATGAACTTAGCCGCGAGGCGTGAAACCGTATTTTTTGAAGATTGCAGCCGCTGCCGGGGTTTTCAGATAATCATAAAAACCGCTGACGGTGGCATTTTCGTGCCCTTTCACCATCGCCATCGGATACTCAACCGGCTTATGGCTGGAGGCAGGGAAAATACCGATCACTTTCACTTTTTTACTGGCGACGGCGTCAGAACCATAAACTATGCCCACTGGCGCTTCTTCGCGTTCAACCAGCGCCATGGCCGCACGGACGTCGCTGGCGCGCGCCAGTTTAGGTTCCAGCGTGGTCCAGGCCCCCAGTTTTTGCAGCGCTTCTTTGGCATAAATCCCGGCCGGGACATGATCAGGGTCACCCACCGCCAGGCGGCTGTCGCCCGTCAGTTTGGTCCATTCGGTTTTCTCAGAGATGTCGACTTTGTTGATTTTGCTGTTAGCCGCAGAAATCAGCACCAGTTCGTTGCCCAGCAACGTGTAACGGGTGTTATCGACCATCTGCTGCTTGCTGATGGCATAATCCATCCATTGCTGATCGGCAGAAATAAACAAATCTGCCGGCGCGCCCTGTTCAATCTGGCGGGCCAGTGTCGAAGATGAGGCGAAGGATGAGACCACCTGCACGCCTTTTTCTTTCTGGTATTGGGTGGCGATATCCTGCAAAGCATTGGTGAGTGATGCAGCGGCAAACACCGTGATTTTCTCTGCTGCCTGCGCCTGAACGCCAAGCCCTGCGACCAGAATGGTTGCGGTGAATACTTTACCCCATTGATATGTCATCGTTTTCCTTCGCCTTTATGAAGAGATATTTCGCTATGTAATCTTTAATATAGCGCGACGAAAAACGATGTCATTCATTTTTATGAGTCAGGGGGAGATAACCTATGTTTTTTTGATCTGAACTATAAAAAAGAAAACCCGGAAAAAAGAAAACCCGGCGCAAGGGCCGGGTTCCGGAAACAAACAGTCTCATTAATCAGTAATGAGGTTTCTCACGGGATTCTTTAGAGTGGCCCACGTGTGAAATGATGTTGAATACTTCGCCCAGTCCCCAGATCAAGCCCAGGATCACAGCGATGAAGACCGGCACCATGATGGCAGCGAAAATCAAACTTTCTAATAGTTCTAACATGATAGCCTCACTTAACTGGCTGAATCGCCCTGAGGCGATGTTGGACTTCGTACATGAAGTCAAAAACGAAAAATCAAACTGTTGCGGATAATAACAGCACGGGACGGTAATTACTTTAGCATTTAGCCAACTTGCCTGCCTGCAGGTTTAGCGGCGACAATAAGCCATGATTCTAACAAGGAAGCTGCGATGCAAGCCGAAATTCTCTTAACCCTTAAACTTCAGCAACGTTTGTTTGCCGATCCGCGCCGTATTGAATTACTGCGGCAGGTGCGCCACACCGGTTCAATCAGTCAGGGGGCTAAGCTCGCGAACATCAGTTACAAAAGCGCCTGGGATGCCATCAATGAAATGAATCAGCTTGCCGATCAGACGCTGGTCGATCGCAGCACCGGCGGGAAAGGCGGTGGCGGCGCAGTGCTGACACCTTACGGCGAGCGCCTGATCCAGCTTTATGAATTACTGGCGCAAATCCAGCAAAAAGCCTTCGACGTGCTAAAAGAAGATTCGCTCCCTCTCGACAGTTTGCTGGCGGCCATTTCACGCTTCTCCCTGCAAACCAGCGCGCGCAACCAGTTCTTCGGCAACGTGATTGAACGCGATAACAGCACCGTTCAGCAGCATATTGATGTCCTGCTGGCTGACGGCAAAACAAAAATCCGCGCCGCGATCACTGAACAAAGCGCAGACCGTCTGGCGTTAACGCCCGGCAAGGAAGTGCTGGTGCTGATCAAAGCGCCCTGGATCACCCTTGGCTTCACCGCAGAAAATCCGCATAACGCCTTGCAGGGCAGTGTCACCCACATCCAGCGCGGTGAAAACAACAGCGAAGTGCTGATGAAACTGCAAAGCAGTGAAATTCTGTGTGCGACGGTACCGAATGCCGAAGCCGATAAACTGGCTCTGAAAAACGGTCAGAGCGTTTACGCGCAGTTTGATGACGACAAAGTGATCCTGGCCACCCTGTGCTAAAAGCAGAATTTAATCAGTATCTTGCAAAATCAGCGTTTTCATTTTGCAGATTTGTCAATTGACTTGCGAAGGTGCAGCGCTTATCCCTTGTTTTATAATCATTTGAAAATGAGAGATTAAGATGTCGTCGTTACATATCTCGCAAGGCGTTTTCCGTCTCAGTGATACCCGAACCCTCACACTTTCTGATCTGAATATCCAGCAGGCCGACAGCTGGGCGTTTGTCGGCTCAAATGGCAGTGGAAAATCCGCACTGGCACGAGCGCTGGCAGGCGATTTAACCCTGCTGAAAGGTACCCGGGAAAACAATTTTCCGCATATTGTGCGTCTCTCATTCGAACAGTTGCAGAAGCTGGTGGCCGATGAATGGCAGCGTAACAACACCGACTTACTGAGCGAAGGTGAAGACGATACCGGCCGCACCACCGCTGAAATTATTCAGGATGAAGTGCGCGACCCTGCCCGCTGTGCTGCCCTTGCCGCGCAGTTTGGTATTGAGAAATTGCTCGACCGCCGCTTCAAATATTTATCCACCGGCGAAACGCGCAAGACACTGCTGTGTCAGGTGCTGATGCAAAAACCCGATTTGCTGGTGCTTGATGAGCCGTTCGATGGCCTCGACGTCAACGCCCGGGCGCAACTGGCACAGTTGCTGGAAACCTTGTCCGGCGAAGGTCAGACGATGGTGCTGGTGCTTAACCGCTTTGACGACATTCCTGCATTTGTGAAAAATGTCGGCGTTCTGGCTGACTGCACGCTGGCCTCGGTGGGTGCGCGCGAACAGGTGATGGCTGATGCGCTGGTCGCGCAACTGGCACACAGCGAAAGCCTGAACGGCATGGCTGTGCCGGAAGCAGAAGATCCGACAGCCCGCGTCAGTCCGCCTGCCGACAGCCCTTTGATCGTACTGCGTGACGGCGTGGTGCAGTACAACGACAAGCCGATCCTGCACAATCTGAGCTGGCAGGTCGATCACGGTCAGCACTGGCAGATCACCGGCCAGAACGGTGCCGGGAAATCCACCTTACTGAGCCTTATCACCGGCGATCACGCACAGGGCTACAGCAATGATCTGACGCTGTTCGGTCGCCGGCGTGGCAGCGGTGAAACCATCTGGGACATCAAACGCCATATCGGCTACGTCAGCAGCAGTCTGCATCTGGATTATCGCGTCAGCACCAGCGTGCGCAATGTCATTACTTCCGGCTTCTTCGATTCGATCGGCATTTATCAGGCGGTATCTGACCGGCAGAGATTGCTCACCTCGCAATGGCTGACACTGCTCGGACTGGACGGCGATGCCGGTGATAGCCCGTTCCACAGTTTATCCTGGGGACAACAGCGGCTGGCGCTCATCGCCCGCGCGCTGGTCAAGCATCCGGCGCTGTTAATTCTGGATGAACCTTTGCAGGGTCTGGATCCGATCAACCGCCAGCTGGTGCGCCGTTTTGTCGATATTCTGATCGGCGAAGGCGAAACCCAGTTGCTGTTTGTTTCGCATCATGCGGAAGATGCGCCGGAATGTATTACTCACCGGCTGAGCTTTATTCCTGATGGCGAAATCTACCGTTATCAGATTGACGCGCTGTAACGTTATTTTGCTTCGCCTTTGCGGGAACCATCAGCGCGGTCACGACACCAGCCAGCGCCAGTGCCGCCAGCAATGCAAATCCGTTTTCAATCCCCTGCTGGCCGGGGTTATTTCTCAGTAGCAGAATGAGCAGTGCCAGTATCACTATGGTACTGCTCACCCGAACCCAACCTCCCAGCAGGATTGCATAATGGTATTCGGCCCCGGTGAGCAGATCCCTTTCTGCCGCGGCGGCCTGGCGAACCATACCCGCCCCGAATCCGGTCAGTAACAATCCCGGCAGCAGCACCGGCCAGAACGAGGGTGTCATCGCCATCCCCTCCAGTCCGCCCGCCGCAATCATAAACCCCCACAGCAAGATGCGGGCAGATGTCATTCCCCGCCCGAGCTTTTCGCTGAGCGCTTTGCCCGGCAGCATCATCAGCAATAAGGGAACGAAGCTGAGAATAATGCCCGGTACACCCAATCCGTAAAGCTGATACATCGCCACCGCCAGCATGAACCACGTGGCATAAGTGACCGCCGTGACGAAAATACGCGTCCAGAGGCTTATCTGTAACAGCAACGACGACCGCAGATGGCGTGGCATTAGCGGTTCGGGGTGATAACGTTCGCTGATGATAAACATTACAAAAAAGAGTGCGGCAGCCCCCGCCAGCGAGTGGGACAGCGGTGTGTCCAGACCGTAAAAGGCGACGCTCAGCAGTGTCAGCGCCAGGTTCAGCACAAACAGCGTGCCCAGCGCAGAAGCCAGCAACGGCATGGGTAATTTTTTGGCGTTCATAGCAAGTTCCTTTATCAACATTCATCGGCTCAGCAGATGAATATGCTTCATCTTCATCGTGTTGATAAAAGAGCTTACACCGCCTATTTTAGCTAACTCAAAGTCATAGATTTCAGCAATGGATGAAAATAACTCATCATGAAGAAGATCCGTTTACCGCCGCTGGGTTCGCTCAAAGCGTTTGATGTCGTGGCGCAGCAAAGGAGTTTCAAACGCGCGGCAGAAGATATCGGCGTGACGGCCACCGCCATCAGCCATCAGATCCGTGTGCTTGAAGACGCACTGGGCACGGCGGTGTTTGAGCGCAGCGCCCGTGAGGTCAGGCTAACCGCTGCGGGGAAAATTCTGCGCCAGGCCACCCGGCAGGCATTTGCCGGATTACAGGCAGCCGTCGAAGAAATCCATCACGCCGGGTTGCCTGCGGCACTGACACTGACCACCACGTCCAATTTCCTGACGCACTGGCTGGTGCCACGGCTGGCGGACTTAAAAGCCGCTGCGCCCGAAATGGATTTACGCCTGCACACCGGCATTGAACTGGTGGATTTAACCCGTAATACCGTGGATGTGGCGATCCGTTACAGTGAATCCGCCAATGAAAGTCTCGATTCAACGTTGCTTTATCACGACACTTTTGTGCTGGTTGCCAGTCCTGCACTGGCGCTGAAAACGATGGAAGATCTGAAGGAAGTGACGTTGTTTCATGTGGAAAACCGTCATATTCCCCATCCTTCTCCCGACTGGGAAAACTGGAAAAAACACGTTGGTCCCGCGCAATTAAATACCGACAGCGGCCTGCGCTTTACAGATGAAACCCATGCCATTCAGGCGGCAATTGCCGGCCAGGGCGTGGCGATTGTCAGCAGTTTACTGGCCCATGACTTCATTGAAAAAGGCATTCTGACCACGCCATTCCCTCAATATCTTCCCGGCGCAAACTATTATCTGGTGACCGCAAAAGAGAAAGCACTGCGCGATGACATCGTGACGCTCCGCCGCTGGTTACTGGACAAAATGTCGGCATTTCCCCGGCTGGAGTCTGAAAATGAGCACGGAAAACTGATTCAGACAAAGCATAAATGTTAGTGTAAGCGATTACACAACCCATCCTTTCTGGATTGCTGCCGGCTGCAGAAGGCTTTCTGCATGGCACGCAGCACCTGTTGAGTCATGTTGAAAGGTGGTAAACTGTTTGTGTAAGCGATTCCATTTTATTGGGGATGGATCACCTTTTTCAGCCTTGCAGCGTGATATCGTTGCATCAAGATAATCATCGGGGAGCTCTTATGTACGTCTTAGTCACAGGTGGTAGCGGTTACATCGGTAGTCATACTTGCGTGCAACTGATTGATGCAGGCTTTACGCCAATCATTCTTGATAACCTTCATAACAGCAAAGTCAGCGTACTGGAACGCATCCACAGCCTGACCGGCAAAACGCCGCTGTTCTACGAAGGTGATATTCGCGACCGCACGCTTCTCGATAAAATTTTCAGTGAGCACCCTGTTCATTCCGTCATTCATTTCGCTGGCTGGAAAGCCGTGGGTGAATCGGTGGCAAAACCGCTGGCTTATTATGACAACAACGTCACCGGCACGCTGGTGCTGGTTGAAGCCATGCGTGAAGCTGGCGTTAAAAACCTGATTTTCAGCTCTTCAGCGACCGTGTATGGCGATCAGCCAAAAACGCCTTACGTTGAAGATTTCCCGACCGGCAATCCGTCCAGCCCGTACGGCCGCAGCAAACTGATGGTCGAGCAAATTCTGCAGGATGTGCAGCGTGCAGAACCTGAATGGAGCATTACGCTGCTGCGTTACTTCAACCCGGTCGGCGCGCATCCGTCTGGCCTGATGGGTGAAGATCCCCAGGGCGTGCCAAATAACCTGATGCCATTTATCGCGCAGGTAGCGGTAGGCCGTCGTGAGTCCGTGGCGATTTTCGGCAACGATTATCCGACCCCGGACGGCACCGGCGTGCGTGATTATATCCATGTGGTCGATCTTGCCGACGGCCATCTGGCGGCAATGAAAACCCTGCACAACAAAGCGGGCGTACATATTTATAACCTGGGCGCGGGCTTCGGCCACAGCGTGCTGGATGTGGTAAATGCCTTCAGCAAAGCCTGCGGCAAGCCCGTGAATTACAAGTTTGCACCGCGCCGTGAGGGCGACTTACCGGCTTACTGGGCGGATCCGACCAAAGCGGCGAAAGAGCTGAACTGGAAAGTCACCCGAACGCTTGAAGACATGGCCAACGATACCTGGCTATGGCAGTCGAAAAACCCGCAAGGCTACCCGGACTAAGGTGCACTAAGGAAAGTTTATGACCACGTTTAACCCGATTGATCACCCGCATCGTCGCTACAACCCGCTGACCGATCAGTGGGTGTTAGTCAGCCCGCACCGCGCAAAACGTCCGTGGCAAGGCCAGCAGGAAGCCGTTTCGCAGGAAACGCTGCCTGCGCATGACCCGGACTGTTTCCTGTGTCCGGGCAACACCCGTGTGACTGGCGATGTGAATCCGAAATACACCGGCACGTTTGTGTTTACCAATGATTATGCCGCGCTGATGCCGGATACCCCTTTTGCGCCGGAAAGCGACGATCCACTGATGCGCGTTCAGAGCGCACGCGGCACCAGCCGGGTGATCTGTTTCTCGCCGGATCACAGTAAAACGCTGCCACAACTGTCGGTTGAAGCCCTGACGGAGATCGTCAGAACCTGGCAGGAGCAAAGCGCGGATCTGGCAAAAACCTATCCATGGGTGCAGGTTTTCGAGAACAAAGGCGCGGCGATGGGATGCTCCAACCCGCATCCGCACGGTCAGATCTGGGCCAACAACTTCCTGCCTAACGAAGCCGAACGCGAAGATCGCCTGCAACGCACCTATCTTGAACAGCAAGGTTCGCCGATGCTGCTGGATTACGTGCAGCGCGAACTGGCCGATGGCAGCCGTACGGTGGTCGAAACCGAACACTGGCTGGCGGTGGTGCCTTACTGGGCAGCGTGGCCGTTCGAAACCTTGCTGTTGCCGAAAGTTCACGTCAAACGCATTACCGAACTGAGCGATGCACAACGCGGTGATCTGGCGCTGGCGCTGAAAAAGCTGACCAGCCGTTATGACAACCTGTTCCAGTGCTCTTTCCCGTATTCGATGGGCTGGCATGGCGCGCCATTTACCGAAGACGACAACGAACACTGGCAGTTGCACGCACATTTCTATCCGCCGTTGCTGCGTTCAGCCACGGTGCGCAAATTTATGGTCGGCTACGAAATGCTGGCTGAGACCCAACGCGACCTGACAGCGGAACAAGCCGCTGAGCGTCTGCGGGCGGTGAGTGATGTCCATTATCGTGAGGCCGGAGAAAAATAATGAAACTGAAGACCAAAACCCTGGAAATCTTTGCCGATAAATTCGGCTACCCTGCCACCATTACCATCAAAGCACCGGGCCGCGTAAATCTGATCGGCGAACATACCGATTACAACGACGGTTTCGTGCTGCCATGCGCCATCGATTATGAAACAGTGATTGCCTGTGCACAGCGTAATGACCGCACCATCCGCGTGATCGCCGCCGATTTCGATAACGACGAAGACAGCTTCTCGCTCGACGAGCCTATTTTGCACAGCGATGCGCACCCGTGGGCCAACTACGTGCGTGGCGTGGTGAAGCATCTGATGCTGCGTAACAAAGATTTCTCCGGCGCGGACATGGTGATCAGCGGCAATGTGCCACAGGGTGCAGGCCTGAGTTCATCCGCATCGCTGGAAGTGGCGGTCGGTCAGGCGCTGAAATCATTGTACGATCTGCCGCTGGACGGCGTTGCGCTGGCACTGAACGGTCAGGAAGCGGAGAACCAGTTTGTCGGCTGTAACTGCGGCATTATGGATCAGCTTATTTCTGCGCTGGGCAAAGAAAATCATTCACTGCTGATCGACTGTCGCTCGCTGGAAACCCGTGCAGTGTCCATGCCGAAAAACGCCGCGGTGGTCATTATCAACTCCAACGTGAAACGCGGTCTGGTGGACAGCGAATACAATGCCCGTCGCGAACAGTGCGAAGTGGCGGCACGCTTCTTTGGCGTAAAAGCGCTGCGTGACGTTGACCCTGCCCTGTTCTTCTCCATTCAGGATGAGCTGGATCCGGTCGTTGCCCGCCGTGCACGTCACGTCATCACAGAAAATGACCGTACGCTGGCAGCAGCTGATGCGCTGGCCAGTGGCGACCTGAAACGTATGGGCGAACTGATGGCAGAATCTCACGCCTCAATGCGTGATGATTTTGAAATCACCGTGCCGCAAATCGATAAGCTGGTGGAAATCGTTAAAGAAGTGATTGGCGATAAAGGCGGCGTGCGCATGACCGGCGGCGGCTTTGGCGGTTGCATCGTGGCGCTGGTGCCGGAAGACATGGTGGAGAAAGTCCGTCATGCCGTTGAACAGCAATATCACGCGCACAGCGGTCTGAAAGAAACCTTCTACGTTTGCACAGCTTCCCAAGGAGCAGGCATATGTTAAAACCTGAAAACACGCAGCTGGCGCCCGATGGCCAGCCGTTTGAACAGGTTACGCTACAGAATGCGGCAGGTGCCACCGCCACATTCATGGACTGGGGCGCGACCTGGTTATCCTTTACCCTGCCGCTGACGGATGGCTCCACGCGTGAACTGCTGCTGGGCTGCCAGTCGCCGCAGGAATACATGAACCAGAGCGCGTATCTGGGCGCGACCGTCGGACGTTACGCCAACCGTATCGCCCGCTCGCAGTTTGATATCGACGGCAAACCGCATCTGGTGGTCGCCAATCAGGGCGTGCATCAGCTTCACGGCGGGCCGGAAGGTTTCCATGCGCGTCGCTGGACTATTCTCGAACAGACCGCGCAGAAGCTGACGTTCCAGCTATTTTCGGCCGACGGCGATCAGGGTTATCCGGGCAACATGACGGCG
The DNA here is from genome assembly GCF_003263525.1 of Rahnella sp. NRRL B-41462. Lineage (NCBI taxonomy): Bacteria > Pseudomonadati > Pseudomonadota > Gammaproteobacteria > Enterobacterales > Yersiniaceae > Rahnella > Rahnella sp. NRRL B-41462. The sequence continues at coordinate 10,993 of NZ_JYDF01000117.1, forward strand.
AAAGTGCATTACCAGCTGACTGACGATAACCGTCTGGAAATCCGTTACGAAGCGACGGTTGATAAGCTATGCCCGGTCAATCTGACCAATCATGCCTATTTCAATCTCGACGGCGAAGGCACCGATGCGCGCCAGCACAAGCTGCAACTGTTTGCGGACCGTTTCCTGCCGGTCGACAGCGATGGCATTCCCTGTGCGGATCCGACCCCGGTTGAAAACACCGGCATGAATTTCAACGCAGCCAAAACGCTGGCGAAAGATTTCCTCACCGACCGCGACCAGCAACGCGTGAAAGGCTATGACCACGCCTATCTGCTCAACCGCACCTGCAACAGCGGCAGCAATCCGGCAGCGCATTTGTGGTCTGCCGACGGCAAAGTCAAAATGACAATGTTTACGTCTGCGCCCGCCGTGCAACTCTACAGCGGTAATTTCCTGGGCGGAACACCGAACCGCAGCGGCGGTGAATACGCCAGTTACAGCGGTGTCGCGCTGGAAAGCGAATTTCTGCCGGACAGCCCGAATCACGCCACCTGGCCGCAACCGAGCTGCTGGGTCAAACCGGGTCAGACGTATAAATCCTCGACGACGTATCAGTTCTTCGCGTTGTAATTCGTTCAGGACAGGGCTTCCAGGCTCTGTCCTTTTCCCAAACTTCTTCGAATTTGTGACTGACTGCGCATCTGCTTCCGCACTTTCTCAGCTAAACATCTAAACTCAGAGGGTGTCCTGCATAAAAGGACGTTTATTAAGGAGTTTTGATATGCGTTTACCTGTTGTGCTATCCCTGCTGGCAACGCTGTGCGCGGCGGGTTCCGCTCTGGCGGCGGACCCGGTGAAAGTCCCTTCTCCTGCTCAGACTGAGCAACGCCAAAAAATGACCGATTGTAATCAGCAGGCCACTACGCAGTCCCTGAAAGGGGATGAACGTAAAAAATTCATGAGCAATTGTCTGAAAGCAGAGGCTAAAACTGACGATAAAATGAATCCTCAGCAGATGAAAATGAAAACCTGTAATGCCGATGCCGCGAAGCAAAATCTGAAAGGCGATGCGCGTAAATCCTTCATGAGTACCTGCCTGAAAAAAGCCAGCTGATCACGCTGACCTGCTTGTACAAAACGCGCTGTCAGGGTGACCTTCTGCGCGTTTTGTTTTACATCGTCGCAGCAAATTCGTTATGTTTAATACAAACAGCGTCCCGCAAAGATTTCCTGAGGAAGTTTCAGATTGCTGAGTGGGATGCCCAGACCCTATAATGATAACTGTTATCATTGAAAATTGAGTTAACTGAGGAGTTTAGCTATGGCTGTAACCAAGCTGGTGCTGGTAAGACACGGTGAGAGTGAGTGGAACAAAGAAAACCGCTTTACCGGTTGGCATGATGTTGAACTGTCCGATAAGGGCCGCACCGAAGCAAAAGCTGCTGGTCAGCTGCTGAAAGACGAAGGCTTCCAATTCGATTTTGCATACACCTCTGTGCTGAAACGTGCCATCCACACACTGTGGAGCGTTTTGGACGAACTGAACCAGCCATGGCTGCCAGTTGAGAAATCCTGGAAACTGAACGAACGTCATTACGGTGCGTTGCAGGGTCTGGATAAAGCAGAAACTGCACAGAAATACGGTGACGAGCAAGTTAAACAATGGCGTCGTGGTTTTGCTGTGACGCCACCAGAACTGGATCGCGCTGACGAACGTTTCCCTGGCCACGACCCACGTTACGCTAAACTGACTGCGGCAGAACTGCCAACGACAGAAAGCCTGGCGCTGACCATCGAACGCGTCATCCCTTACTGGACTGAAGTGATCAAACCACGCATCGCCAGCGGCGAGCGAGTCATCATCGCGGCACACGGTAATTCCCTGCGCGCACTGGTTAAATATCTCGACGACCTGAGCGAAGAAGAAATTCTGGAACTGAACATCCCTACCGGTGTTCCACTGGTTTACGAGTTTGACGAAAACTACAAACCAATCAAACGTTACTATCTGGGTAATGCCGACGAAATCGCAGCGAAAGCAGCGGCCGTAGCAAACCAGGGTAAAGCGAAGTAATTTCACGTTTTCTTCTGCGTTAAGCAGGAAGATTGGCAAGGCACGCACACGCGTGCCTTTTTTGTTTTCTGAATCCGACACTCCCCCGCCCTTATCCGGATTTCCGGTAAATCCTCCCTGTTGTGAAAATCGTGATCCAACGCCGGCTTTTCAGATAACAGTTTTGCTACATTCATTTAAAATTTCGAATGAAAGTAATTTAATATTCGTACGAAATAATCATTTCAGCAACCTGCCGGAGGTTTTATGGATAACAGATTTACGTCAACGACATTACCTGTTGATTATAAAAAGAATATTATCGAGATGAAAAAACAACTCCGCGCACAGATTAGCGATGTTGAAGGACTCTTCCGTCAGGTATGCGAAAAAATTGAAACGGAGATCGCCGCAGCACGGGCGGAGGAGGCAGCGAACGGGACTGCATGGCCACAAATCAGCTGGGCAGCGCTGGCGGAAGGCCGGGTTTCTGATGCGCAAATTGCTCAGGTGAAACGCCGCGGCTGTCTGGTGGTCCGTCAGACATTTGACCGCGATGACGCGCTGGCGATGGATAAATCCATGCTGCATTACCTCGATGCCAACCATTTCGATGAGGTCTACCGCGGGCCGGGTGATAACTTCTTCGGATCGCTGGAAGCTTCCCGGCCTGAAACTTATCCGATCTACTGGTCTCACGCGCAAATGGAAGCCAGACAGAGCCAGGAAATCGGCACGGTTCAGTCATTTTTAAACCGTCTCTGGAAGTTCGGGGACCATCAGGGCGCATGGTTTAATCCTGACGTAAATATTATCTATCCGGACAGGATCCGCAGGCGTCTTCCGGGCACCACTTCTAAGGGGCTGGGCGCGCATACCGATTCCGGCGCGTTAGAACGCTGGCTGTTACCGGCGTATCAGAAAGTCTTCCGCAAGATTTTCACCAACCGTTTTGAGGAATACGATCCATGGGATGCGGCTTTCAGACCCGACGTCAATGAATACGATGTGGAAAACACGACGAAATGCTCAGCGTTCCGGACATTCCAGGGCTGGACTGCGCTATCTGATATGCAAACCGGACAGGGCTTGCTGCACGTCGTTCCGGTGCCTGAGGCGATGGCGTATGTGCTGCTGCGTCCGCTGCTTGATGATGTGCCGGAAGATGAACTCTGTGGCGTTGCGCCTGGCCGCGTTTTACCTGTTTCAGAAAAATGGCATCCGCATCTGATTAAAGGCCTGTGCAGTATTCCGGAACTTCAGGCGGGCGACTCGGTATGGTGGCATTGTGACGTCATTCATTCCGTCGCGCCGGTTGAAGATCAGCAAGGATGGGGAAATGTGATGTACATTCCAGCCGCGCCGCTGTGCGAAAAGAATGTCGCTTATGCCCGTAAGGTACACGAAGCGCTGAAGACAGGCGCTTCACCAGTGGATTTCCCCCGCGAAAACTATGAAGCAAACTGGACAGGCCGATTCCTTGAACGAGATCTCAACGCTAACGGACGGCTGGGCGTAGGGCTGAAGAAGTAACTCCGCGGCTACGTTTTCAGTAATGCATAAAACAATAAGCCCCGATAATTAACCGGGGCTTTGACTTTCTCATCAGGCAAAATCAGAAACACGTTAGCACTGAAAATAACGTTGTATTAATTGCGCAAGGAAAGCCATAAACAAGCCAAACCACAAGATTTTGATAAACCAGCGAGCGTACCGCCAGAGATAACGTTCCCTTTCATTAGCTTTGTGAATGGCTTTATCCAGTTCGTCTTCTGTCATCATCCTGCTCTTGCTTTATCAGGTATTTGAATCTTCTACTATCCTGATATTCATCCGTTTAATACGTGAGTAAATCCACAATCCCAGGCAAATAAATGTTCCAAAGAATAGCGTGAACACTTGTGACATTAAGCAGGCAAGGACCGGCGCGGTGATAAACGCTGTAATGCCATAGACGTATTCGCCATTCAGTAAAATCACGTCATACCCAAAAGCCCCCATAATTCCCATCAGCAAACCCACAGGTAAGGCTGCAAACAGCATGCCGACAGACACCAATTTATAGACAGTCCCGGCGGTGATTTTTCGGATTTCTATTGTTCTTATCTGTACTGCGTTCATCTCTCATCCCTGTCCGTTTTTATTGTTAGCAAAAGATAATGTTACACCTCGCGGTGAAAAAATAAACTTCATATTCAACACATTGAGCGATGAATTCATGTAAGTTATTTCTGAACGCCATCAAAAAGGAGATAACAATGCCCGTCAGACTCGCCTGCCCCGATGAAGCGGAAATACTCTGGGAAATCAGAAATCAGGCTATCCGCCACGGATGTAAAAATACCTATGGCGCAGACATTGTGATGGCGTGGACGCCCGAACAGATGCCTGCCGGATATCGCAAAGCTATTGCGGAGAATCCTTTTTTTGTCGCACAGGTGCACGGGCTGGAGACACCGGCGGCAACAGGTTTTCTCGATCTGAAAAATGGCAGTGTTGAAGCGATTTTTACGTTGCCGGAATTCGAAGGCAAAGGTCTCGCCACGCAAATTCTTGCTGCCATAAAAGCGGAAGCCAAATCGCGGGGATTCACAGCACTTACGCTGGCTTCCACACCGAATGCTTTTGAATTTTATAAGAGGAACGGTTTCAGTCTGGTAAAAGAGAGTCTTTACCGCTCTGAGATGGCGAATGCTGATTTGCGTTGTATGGATATGAAATGCACGCTCTGAACATATTCAGGTAATAAAAAGCCCCGCAAAAGCGGGGCTCAGAAAGATATGCTGGCGTTAAAGAATTATCCGCGACGCGCTTTAACGGCGTTCGCGAGATTACGCAGCAGCACTTCGGTATCTTCCCAGCCGATGCAGGCATCGGTCACGCTCTGGCCGTAAACCAGTGGCTCGCCGCTGTCGAGGCTCTGATTCCCTTCGACCAGATGACTTTCGACCATCACGCCCATCACCGCCTGTTCGCCACCCGCAATCTGACCACAAACGTCTTCACACACTTCCATCTGCTTTTTGAATTGCTTACTGCTGTTGGCGTGGCTGAAATCGATCATAATACGGGCTGGCAGTCCGCCTTTTTTCAGGCCTTCTTTCACTTCCTGCACATCCTGAGCACTGTAGTTTGGCTTTTTGCCGCCGCGCAGAATGATATGGCAGTCGTTGTTCCCGCTGGTGTTCACGATAGCGGAGTGACCCCATTTGGTGACAGACAGGAAGCAATGCGGCGCGCCAGCCGCGTTGATGGCGTCGATCGCCACTTTAATGGTACCGTCGGTGCCGTTTTTGAAACCAACCGGGCAAGATAAGCCGGAGGACAACTCACGGTGTACCTGAGATTCCGTGGTACGTGCGCCGATGGCACCCCAGCTCATTAAATCCGCCAGATATTGTGGCGTAATCATGTCCAGGAACTCGCCCGCCGCTGGCAGACCGCTGTCATTAATATCCAGTAACAGTTTGCGGGCAATGCGCAAACCGTCGTTAATCTGGTAGCTGTTATTCATGTGCGGATCATTAATGAGCCCTTTCCAGCCCACCGTAGTGCGCGGTTTTTCAAAATAAACACGCATCACCACTTCCAGCTCACCTTGCAGCTCTTCACGCATTTTCAGCAAACGGGCAGCGTATTCTTTCGCGGCTTTTGGATCGTTAATGGAGCACGGCCCGATGACGACAAGAAGGCGATCATCGTTTCCTTTCAGTATCTTATGAATGGCATTGCGAGCCTGAGAAACTGTTTTTGCCGCTTTGTCAGTGGCGGGAAATTTTTCGAGCAGGGCAACCGGAGGTAAAAGTTCTTTGATTTCTTTAATGCGTAAATCGTCGTTTTGATAATTCATAACTGTTCCATTCGGGTGTTCATAAGAGACAAAGCGAAACGCTGACCGCGTTCAATCTAGCCGTATTGAATGTCAGTGTAAACCTGCTTTTACACTTACGATTCGTCTCATTTTGATTTAGGACATAATTTATTTAGCTAGGCTTTTATCAGGCACATGAAAAACGACCATGGACCTTTAACGAAACAATGGAGATGAACATTATGAAAAAGCTCGCAATCATGTTACTGACCGCAACCATGGCGCTGACCACCGGCGCTGCTTATGCTGCCGGCGAATCCTCAGCCAGCGATAACAATGGCCAGGCAAATCAGTCCGGCTCGCCGGGTTCAATTCAGAAAATTGCGCCAAAAAGTGTGAGCAACGATCAGATCAACAATACCAGTAAACCTGTGAATGAAGTGAATACCAAAACGGATACCACTACGCATCACATGAGCAAAGACAAACAGCATAAGAAAACCATGTGCAAAGATGGCCGTTGTCCGAATCAGACCCCGGGCACAACACCGTCGAAAGAAACCGGTAACTAATCCCGTCACGGTTGTTCACACAGGAGGAACTTTGTTTCCTCCTTCTTCCTTAACTTGCCCTTCTTGCAACACGTTATGATTACGCTATTGTGATTGTCTCGGTTCATCATTTTTGTGAATATAATTATGTCTTCTTCCCTGTTACCACAGGACAAAAACAGTCGCCGTTTGTTGCTGGCTTTCCTCGTTACTGTGATTTTCATGGTGGCCGAAGTGATTGGCGGGCTGGTCTCCGGCTCTCTGGCGCTTCTGGCCGATGCAGGACACATGCTGACTGACGCCGCCGCGCTGCTTGTCGCATTGCTTGCCGTACGCTTTGCTAAACGTAAGCCGAATACCCGCCATACTTTTGGCTATTTGCGCCTGACGACCATGGCGGCCTTCGTCAATGCCGCTGCGCTGCTGGTGATTGTCGTTCTGATTGTCTGGGAAGCCATCGCGCGATTCTTTAATCCACAGCCGGTGATGGGCACCACTATGCTGGTGATCGCCATCGCTGGCCTGTTTGCCAATATTCTGGCCTTCTGGCTGCTGCATCAGGGCCAGGAAAAAGCCAACATTAATGTGCGTGCCGCCGCGCTGCATGTTCTGGGTGATTTGCTGGGGTCAATTGGGGCGGTCGCTGCGGCGCTGATCATCATGTATACCGGCTGGACACCTGTGGACCCGATTTTATCAGTGCTGGTTTCCTGCCTGGTGTTAAACAATGCCTGGCGGTTGCTGCGGGAGAGTTTCCATGAGTTGCTGGAAGGCACACCGGAAGAGATCGATATCAATAAACTGCGCCGGGATTTATCCCTGAGTATCCCGGAGGTGCGCAACGTGCATCACGTTCACGTCTGGCAGATTGGTGAACAGCGTCTGATGACCGTGCACGTGCAGGTTGTTCCACCGCACGATCACGACGCGCTGCTTTACCGCATTCAGCACCATTTACTGGAAAAATGCCGCATCGGCCATGCCACGATACAGATGGAATATGGCCAGTGTGAAGCACCGGATTGTGAGATGAATGAAATTCCGGTGACCAGCGCCGGGCACGATCATCATGGTCATAGCCATGCACATCATCACCACTGATTCCTCAGGTCAGAACGAGAAAGCAAAACGCCTCCGTTATGGAGGCGTTTTTTATGGTCGCAAAATCAGGCCGGTTGCAAAGGCTGAGAACCGTTTTGCTTTGCACTTTTGATCCACAGCCACGAACCGTTCAGTGCAATCAGCGTCAGCAGCACGTATTCAAGCGCCATCGCATAAACGCCCTGATAAGCGAAAATCGCGACGCTGATGACATCAATGATGACCCACAGCAGCCAGTTCTCGACATATTTTCGGGTCATCAGCAGCATTGCCACAATCGACAACACCATCATTGACGAATCCCAGAACGGGAAGGCATCAGGTTGCAGTTCAGGCATCTGCACATTCAGCCCAAGCGCCTGCATCAGATTCACCGCCACTAGCGTCAGGGTGGCAAAAACGCGGTCAATGTTGAAGGTCATCAGCAGAATGCCTGCGACGCACACTACGCCCCATATCAGCGCTTTGCCACGCGGCAACCAGCGGATCTGCAACTCAGCTTCCTGATCGGCTGTCTGACGACTCCAGGCATACCAGCCGTAGATATTCGCGGCAAAGAAGAAAATCTGCAGCAGCAGGCTGGCGTAAAGCTGGATCTGGAAAAAGATGATCGCAAACAATGTGACGTTGATCAGACCGAACGGATAGTTGATCAGCTTTTCTTTGCTGGCGTACCAGATGCAGAGCAATCCAAAAAGGGTGCCTACAGCTTCAATCCACGACAGGTCATATCCGCCCTTTCCAAGCGGTATATGAACCAGAATATTGCTGGTACTGAAAAAATCCATCATCACATCCTTTTCCTTTTATTGTCAGTCACAAGACATTATCAGTCACAAAAAATGCTTACAGCGCTTTAGCCTGCGTCCGTAATCTAAGTTGGGCAGCAAAATCCAGCATGCGATTCAGGGGGATCAGTGATTTCACACGCAGCGCTTCGTCAACCTCGATAGCATGTTCCGTGCCGCCGTGTTCCAGACCTTCAGCAATGGCTTTAAGGCCATTCATCGCCATCCACGGACAATGTGCGCAGGTACGGCAACTTGCGCCCTCACCCGCCGTCGGCGCTTCAAACAATTCTTTGTCCGGGCACGCCTGCTGCATTTTGTAAAAAATACCACGGTCAGTGGCGACGATCAGTTGCTTCTGAGGCAACGTTTTTGCCGCCTGAATAAGCTGACTGGTAGAACCGACCGCATCAGCCATATCAACGATCGCCTGAGGAGACTCCGGATGCACCAGAACAGCGGCGTTCGGATACAAGCCTTTCATTCGGGTCAGGGCCTGTGTTTTAAACTCGTCATGGACGATACAGGCGCCCTGCCAGCACAAGACGTCTGCCCCCGTCTGCTTACGGACGTAATTTCCGAGGTGCCGGTCAGGTGCCCAGATTATTTTTTCACCCAGACTATCGAGATGTTCAATCAGCTCAACCGCAATGCTTGAGGTCACGACCCAGTCGGCTCTGGCTTTTACTGCTGCTGAGGTATTAGCGTAGACCACAACGGTGCGGTCGGGGTGCTGGTCGCAAAAATCTGAGAAAGCTTGCTCCGGGCAGCCCAGATCCAAAGAACATTCAGCGTTGAGGGTTGGCATCAGCACGGTTTTTTCCGGGCTGAGGATTTTGGCCGTTTCTCCCATGAAGCGCACACCCGCGACAAGCAGGGTCGAAGCAGGATGCTGGCTGCCAAAACGCGCCATCTCTAAAGAATCCGCGACAATACCACCGGTTTCTTCAGCGAGCGCCTGAATTTCAGGATCGGTGTAATAATGCGCCACCATCACGGCATCACGTTCCTTCAGCAGTTTTCTGATCTTCTCTTTATAGAAGGTCTTTTCATCTGCAGTCAGCACGGCGGGTTTCGGAGGGAAAGGATAAACCGTCGCATTCAGATCCAATGTTTCGCTCATACTCGTTATCTCATTCAGTCAGGCAACTTGCCCGGATAGCCATAAGCCACAACAGATCCCACCCGGGAATCCTTAGTTTTGTATGCTAAACAAAATACCGCAAAAAGCAGGGAAAGTCGTCCAAATAATAGACGCAGGGCTTAAAATGTTTACTGGACTTAAAAGAGTCTCGAATGAGACACGCAACGGGGGAACAAAAAGCGAAGACTTAAGAAAAAATGAGGTCTTTTGGGACTCACATGCGAAAAAAGCGCCAAAAGGCGCTTTTCTCTGAATTCTGCAATTTAGATGGCTTCACTAAAAAAGTGGTGGGCCGTGCTGGATTGACTCGGTTTCACCTCGCCCTGCGGGCAACGCTTGCGCGTTGTCGTCTCGCTTCGCTCGGCTCGAACTTGTGGTTCTCATCCTGCACTGCTTCACTACATTTTCCACTTTGAAAGTGGTGGGCCGTGCTGGATTCGAACCAGCGACCAATTGATTAAAAGTCAACTGCTCTACCAACTGAGCTAACGGCCCATCTAAATGCTGCGTACTACTTTAATTTTGGCTTTCAAAATCTTCAGGAGATTCCACGTTAAAAGTGGTGGGCCGTGCTGGATTCGAACCAGCGACCAATTGATTAAAAGTCAACTGCTCTACCAACTGAGCTAACGGCCCATCTAAACCTGCTGCATATTGCCTAAATCTCTGACAGCGTTAGCCGTTTGGAGTTGTCTGGGCAACGGCGGCATATATTACTTATTTAACTTTTCAGTGCAACTTTTAATTTTCAGAAAGAGTTGCTAACTGATGGTGTTTCACACACTCAAGCCCAGAAAATGCACGATATGTACATTTTCCGGACCTGAACGAGGAACTATTTTGCAG
>NZ_JYDF01000118.1:0-16172 GCF_003263525.1 Rahnella sp. NRRL B-41462
GACTGATGCAGAAGCATTCACGGGACTTATCCACCAGACACACCGGAAAATCAGGGTCGCTTCAGCCGACGGAGCTTATGACACCAGACGGTGCCACGACGAACTGCGGCGTAAGAAAATCAAAGCACTTATCCCGCCGCGAACCCGAGCGGGTTACTGGTCGGCTGAGTATGCCGACAGAAATCAGGCGGTTGCCCGGCAACGGCTCACGGGAAGCAATGCGTACTGGAAATGGCACACGGCTTACAACCGACGTTCGGTGGCTGAAACGGCAATGTACCGTGTCAAACAGCTGTTTGGTGGGCATCTTACGTTGCGGGATCATGATGCGCAGGTTGGGGAGGCTATGGCCATGATCCGCGCATTAAACAAAATGACGCGTGCAGGCATGCCAGAAAGCGTACGGATTGCCTGAGAAAGTCAGCGACGAGGGGAGCTTTTATCTAAATCCGATTTATTCAACAAAGCCGCCTTTAGGTGACGCATAGGTGGTGATCGTAATGTACATGACAGATAAGTGATGATCCAACGAAGGGGTCAGTTTGGATATCGAAAATTATTGTACGTTAAGGTGGTTTTTTGTACCTCTGAGCTGTGGTGGAGCACAGGCAGCTTTGAGCGATCAGCAGACATTAGCCTAACACTGACATAATCAGTTTGTTGGAAGATATCTAAAAGTGATTGGTTAGGATTACAGGGATACTTAGCTGACGTAGTTAACATCCTGTTGCATTAATAAATAGTGTGCACGTCAGATCATATTGGTAATGTCGATTGGCCACCAAACGAACCAGAAGAAAAGTTTTGGTGATATCGATACTAACAACTCTGATCATTTTCATGTGATGTTTCTCCCAGATTAATGTAGTCAGCAAAAGTATTGCATTGGCTACTTTAGCAAGGGCGTCCACTGCATAACTACACTCTTGAACGGGCAAGAAAATTGGTTAAACCGTCGCTGAAATACAAAACGCCCGATGCAGTTCATCAGGCATTTTACAGGCTGGTAAGTGCCAACCTATATCAGGGCTGGTCATGCCGATTGTGCAGGAATAATTCTATTCCCCGGTTTGAACATTTAGCGGGCTTCGACGAGGTTCACAATTCTGCTTTGCTTAACCAATTAAAATTGCACGTATATCATTAACATTCGTCAATGTTGGCCCCGTTTTAATAAGGTCATTGATTCCTGCGAAGAAAGTGTAGCTGTCGTGTTCAGCCAGCATATTTTTCCCGCTTAGACCTCTTTCAATTGCACGGGCAAGCGTGCTCGGGCTGACAAACGCACCGGCCGCATCCTCTGTTCCGTCGATTCCATCACTATCTCCGGCGAGAGCCCAAATATGTTCTTCACCTGCCAATGCATTCGCAAGGCTCAGCAGGAACTCAGTATTTCGGCCACCCTGCTTCGCAACGCCTGACCCAATTGTGACCGTCGTTTCACCACCGGACAGCAATACCGCAGGTGCCGTTACAGGTTGTCCGTGATATTTAACAGAACGCGCTATTCCAGCCATCACAATGCCCAGTTGCGCACTTTCACCTTCAAGTGCATCGCCGAGAATGATAGGTGTAATCCCCATCCGACGCGCAACTTCAGCTGCGGAATGTAGCGCTTTGGCCGGTGTCGCAATCATCCGCACATCAGTCTCAATGTCCCTTTCACTCACGGCATAGCGTTCTTCTCTCAGCACATGCGCCACAGACTCCGGCAATTCCATGGAATAGCGTCTTAGAATATCTAAAGCCTGCTCATAGGTGCTCTGATCGGGTACCGTTGGTCCAGAGGCAATATACTCAGGCTGGTCGCCTGGAACATCACTGATAACTAAGGTTACAACCTTCGCGGGAAGCGCGGCATATGCCAGCCTTCCCCCTTTAATATCAGACAAATGCTTCCGTACGGTGTTCATTTCCTGAATGGTGGCACCGCTTCGTAATAACGCTTTGTTGACAGCCTGTTTTTCGGACAGCGTAATACCATTACGCGGCAACGCCATCAAAGCAGAGCCACCACCTGAAATTAGGGCGATCACCAAATCATCTGACGTCAGATTTTTTACAGCGTCCAGGATAAGCATCGAAGCCACTTCACTCATCGAATCAGAAACAGGATGTGCGGCTTCTATAATACGAATGTGTTGCGTTGCTACGGCATGCCCATAACGGGTGACAACCACACCAGAAATCGGCACATCTGACCATGCCGATTCCAGTGCTGCTGCCATTGCGCCGGAAGCCTTACCGGCCCCCACCACAATGCATCGCCCCTTGGGTGGTTCTGGCAACGCAGCAGATAAATTCACATGAGGATCTGCACTTCTCACCGCAGCATTGAACATCTCAAGCAATGCACCTCGTGCCTTTTCGTCATTCCACGTTGCCATCTTCATCCTCTGTGCCTCAAGCTTTCATAATGGCAGAGATAACCGCGTCGGTAACATCTTGTGTTGTCGCTTTCCCACCCACGTCCGGCGTTTTAATACCGGCAGCACAAACTTCCTCTACTGCCTGCATCAGACGTTGTGAAGCTTCGTGTTCACCCAGATGATCCAGCATTTGTGCAGCAGTCCAGAAAGTTGCGACCGGGTTGGCAATACCTTTACCGGTGATATCAAATGCAGAACCGTGAATTGGCTCGAACATTGACGGGAAGCGGCGTTCAGGATCGATATTGGCTGTAGGCGCAACACCCAGGCTGCCCGCTAACGCGCCGGCGAGATCGGACAAAATGTCAGCATGCAGATTTGTAGCAACAATGGTATCAAGGGTTTTTGGATGCAATGTCATGCGATGCGTCATGGCATCAACCAACATTTTGTCCCACACCACATCTGGGAACTCTTTCGCCACTTCAGCCGCGATTTCATCCCACATCACCATACCGTGACGCTGAGCATTGGATTTCGTCACAACGGTGAGTAGTTTACGCGGACGTGACTGCGCAAGTTTGAAGGCGTAGCGCATGATGCGGGTAACCCCGACGCGGGTGAAGATTGAGACTTCGGTGCCCACTTCTTCCGGTAATCCGCGATGTGCACGGCCACCAATACCAGAATACTCACCTTCTGAGTTTTCACGAACAATCACCCAGTCGAGATCACCCGGGCCAGCATTCCGCAGAGGAGACTCAATACCCGGAAGAATTCTAGTCGGACGGACGTTTGCATACTGATCAAAGCCCTGGCAGATTGGAAGGCGCAAACCCCATAAAGTGATATGGTCCGGAACGTCCGGCGCACCTACGGCACCAAAATAAATCGCATCAAAATTTTTCAGTGTTTCCAGGCCGTTCTCCGGCATCATCACACCATTTTTTTTATAATAATCAGAACCCCAGTCAAAATGCTCAATCTGGAAAGTGACATCGCCCAATTTTTTTTGCAGGGTTTCTAAAACACTTACGCCTGCGGCAATCACTTCAGTACCAATACCATCAGCAGGAATAGCCGCAATTTTGTAGTTACGCATGGTAAGACTCCTAAGTCTGATTGTTTTGTGTATTTGAAACAAGTTATATTTTGACAAAAAAATGTTGTGCCATCCGTCGGTACTATTATTAAATCTCTGTCACAGTTTCGGTGGGTGTCATTAATAACTCATAGAGGACTACTATCATTATCCATAAAAAGTAATTAGTATCATCAGCATCGGTTTATACAAAAAAATGATATAATCTTTGGGGGGAATTTATGGAACTTACACAGCTTCGATGCTTCATTACCGTCGCAGATGAACTGCATTTCGGGCATGCCTCGCAGAAGCTGGAGATGCATCCGTCTGCACTCGGGCGTTATATCAAATTGCTCGAAGCCAGCCTCGGCACAAGGTTGTTGTCTCGTTCCACCCGCAACGTGGCCCTGACCGCTCACGGAGCACTATTCCTTAAAGAAGCACGAGAAATTGTCTTGAGAGCCGATCAACTCCAGCTACGTTTTCAGAAACTTGCCCGGCAGAATTCCGGACGTTTACGTATTGGTGCCATCGACAGTGCTGCAATCAGTTTAATCCCTCTGCTCCTGTATATATTCCGTGAAAAATGGCCAGACGTTGAAGTTCAAATAATGGAAGACAAAACATCAAAACTGTTACCCAAGCTGAAATCAGGACGTCTGGATTTAATATTTATTCGTCCACCGGAAAAAATGGATAGTGAACTTGAAAATAAATTCCTGTTTTATGAAGATGTCGTTCTGGCAATATATGAACAACATCCTCTTGCGCAGAAGAATGAAATACATGCTGACGATCTTATTAACATTCCAATGATCGTTCCTGAAAGAAAAGTCCGCCCCCACAGCTATGATTTAACTATGGATTTATTTAATGATGTTGATTTTAAGCCACAGTTAATAAAAATTTCTGATGAAAAGCAGACCATTATTAATATGGTTGCCGCCGAATTGGGGGCTGCTATTATGCCGCGCTGGGTCAGTCGTATGTCGGTCCCGAGTGTGAAGTTCATTCCACTGGCGAAAGAATACGTCAGCATAAGAAAAAAATTACCGATTTCTGCTGTCTGGGTTAAGGATTCCCGTGATGAAACTCGCGATAACATGATGGTCATCGTCATGCAGGAACTTGAACGTATCTCAAGGCAATATTAAAAAAAGCGCCTTCATGATGGCGCCTTATCATCCTCCAGTTACTCCCTCTTTGACTGACACAACACGATTTTAGTCATCCCTTCATAAGCAACATGAGGACATCTTTGTAACTTATGTATCAATATTTGAAGTATTTCACAAATATAAGTGATATCACTCAATCTTATTTTTTAACTTTAAATAGGCTTTAGGTTAAAAACATGCTGCCGATCTCATTTTAATATCCATATTTTTGATCCGTGTTGTACTTTTCATAGGAAACGGCACTCTACAGTCAGTATTGCATTTTTTTATATAATCACAGTGGGATGATCCTGTCATTGGCCCAGCGCATATTTGATGCCACACCCTGCATCTAAATGTAAGTGTGACATAACGCAAGTTATTATTAATTAATAATACTGGAAGGTATGCCATGACTAACTCAATAGAACTATCTGCCCTCAAAAAAATAACATGGAGAATAATGCCATATGTAATGCTGGTTTATTTTATTGGCTTTTTTGACAGGATTAATATTGGTTTTGCTGCGATGACGATGAATCAGGAACTTGGCTTTTCTGATGCCGTCTTTGGTCTTGGCGCAGGACTGTTTTTCCTTGGTTATTTCTTAACTGATGTCCCATCAAATATTATTCTGCAAAAAGTTGGACCACGCATCTGGTTAGCAAGAATCCTGTTGAGTTGGTCAGTCATTACGTACTTTATGATGAATGTCGAAACGGCTACGGAATTTTATGTTCTCCGGTTCTTGTTGGGGGTTGCTGAAGCAGGCTCCTTTTCAGGGATTATCCTTTATCTCAGCACCTGGTTCCCTATTAAACGTCGTGCACAAATGATTGCCGTATTTATGGCCGCGGCGCCATTATCTGCAGTGTTGGGTTCACCTTTAGCGGGAACCATTTTAACTCTGGATGGCGCATTTGGATATAAAGGCTGGCAGTTAATGTTCCTTTTCTGCACCATAGCAGCCGGTGTAGTCGGTATATTTACATTGTTCTATGTGAATGATCGTCCAGAAAAAAATAAATGGCTGACTGAACCGGAAACGAAATGGCTGGTAGATACTCTAGCTGCAGAAAAACAAAACCAAAATACAACCGTTAAGACGAGCATCTGGAAAGGGTTGACAGATATTCGTGTGCTGACGCTGGCCGTTGTCTATTTTGGAACATCAGCCGGCTTGTATTCTCTTAATATCTGGTCACCACAATTTATTAAAACCTTTGGCCTAAGCATGATGCAAGTTGGATTAGTTAATGCCATTCCACCTGCATTTGCTGCGATTGCTATGATTCTTTGGGCCAGACATTCTGATAAAACCAAAGAAAGAACCTGGCATGTTGTGGGTGCTTGCTCCCTGGCGTGTGTTGGGTTTGTATTAGCTGGAGTTGCTCACTCATTCCCTCTCGCTATTTTAGCATTGGTCATGGCAAATATGGGTATCTCTTCTTGCAAGCCACCGCTGTGGAGTATCCCATCACTATTTCTTTCTGGCCCAGCGGCAGCCGCAGGGCTTGGGGCAATAAATGCAATCGGTAATTTGGGTGGGTTTGTTGGCCCAGCAATGATCGGTTGGCTGAAAGAAACAACAGGTGACTTCAGTTACGCGCTTTATTTCATAGCTGGAATGCTGGTTATTTCCGCGCTACTGACACTGTCCATTGAATTCAAGCGACGTAAATTAGAAAATAATGCCTGTTAATAACGTGGTTAATTTAATTTATTAAAAGGAGTTTCATTGTGAACGATCAGAAAGATATATTCCTGTTACAGGATGTCATGGCCCGGTTCACTGGTTATATCGGAAAACGTTTGCCGACTGACGTCATTAAAAAACTGGAAGAACTGCGCGCTAATGAAGACGCCGAACTGGCTAAAGTTGTGTATGAATCCATGGCAGAAAACCAGAAAAGAGCGGATGAATTAGATCGTCCCTGCTGCCAGGATACGGGCGTTATCCAGTATTTCATTACCACGGGTGCTAATTTCCCTTACCTGGGGAAACTGGAGGAAGTGTTAAAAAACGCCACGCTGGAGGCCACCAAAAGAGCACCTTTGCGCCATAACGCAGTGGAAACCTTTATCGAAAAAAATACCGGCACCAACACTGGCTCGCGGATCCCGTGGCTCGACTGGGAAATTATTCCCGATGACGACCACTGCACCATCGAAGTGTATATGGCCGGTGGGGGTTGTTCATTACCCGGTGCTGCCAAGGTACTGATGCCAGGCCAGGGATACGAAGGCGTAAACCAGTTTGTGTTTGACGTGATCACCTCTTATGGGGTCAATGCGTGCCCGCCGTTGCTGGTTGGTGTGGGCGTTTCAACCTCCGTCGAAACGGCTGCGCGTCTGTCCAAAAAAGCCATTTTACGCCCGGTGGATTCACAGCACCCGAATCCGGATGCGGCAAAAATGGAAAGGTTGCTGGAAGATGGGCTGAACAAGGTTGGACTGGGTCCACAGGGTCTGGGCGGGAATGCGTCGGTGATGGGGGTCAATATTGAGTCCTCGGCTCGCCATCCTTCCACCATCGGTGTCGCCGTGTCGACGGGCTGCTGGGCACACCGTCGTGGCGCAATCCGTTTTGCTGCTGATCTCTCCTATGAAATTCTGTCCCACGAGGGTGTTGTACTATGAAAAAGATCCTGACCACGCCAATCAAAGATGAAGATTTACTGTCACTCAGAACCGGTGATGTGGTGTATCTGACCGGGACATTAGTGACCTGTCGCGACGTTGCTCACCGTCGTCTGATTGAACTGGGACGTGAACTCCCTGTTGACCTGAAAGGGCTGGCGATTTTCCATGCCGGACCTATCGTGGTGGAAAAGGGTGAAAATGAATTTGAAATGATCTCGATTGGTCCGACAACCAGTATGCGCATGGAGAAGTTTGAAAAAGAGTTCATCGAGCAAACTGGCGTGAAACTGATTGTCGGGAAAGGCGGTATGGGACCGAATACCGAGGAAGGATGTCGCCGTTTTAAAGCTGTGCATGCCATCTTCCCTGGCGGCTGTGGTGTTCTGGCGGCAACCTGTGTCGAAAAAATAGAAGATGCCCAATGGCGTGATCTGGGGATGCCAGAAACGTTATGGGTCACCCGGGTAAAAGAGTTCGGGCCGCTGATTATTTCCATTGATACCGAGGGGAATAATTTGATTGAAGAGAATAAGAAAGTCTACAACACCCGTAAAGTTTCTATTATCGAAGAAATAAATCAGCAGATTAAATTCATCAAATAATCATGGCAGCAAACGTGTTGTTACAGGAATAAATTATGAAGTTATTAAGTTTCATCAATCCGCGTTCCGGTAAAAAAACCTGGGGAGATGTTGAAGGCAACCAGGTTTATGATTTTGGCAAACGCCTGTCTGCCTATTTCCCTGATTTGAAATCAGCAATTGCCGGTAATGCACTGAATGAACTGACACATATGAAAAAAGGGGAACCGGATTTCCATGTGAGTGAAATTCGTTTTCTTCCGGTGATTGAAAACCCGAGCAAGATATTCTGTGTCGGCATGAATTACATGGAAAAGCGCGTTGAGTTTGAGCAGACTATTGATGCCCCAACGTTGTTTATTCGTTTCCCTGATTCACTCTGTGCCCATGGTGAAGCGCTCTATAAACCCGAGAGTAGTAATGAATTTGATTATGAAGGTGAGCTGGCCGTGGTGATTGGCAAGCGTACTGACAACGTCACACGGGAAGAGGCTTTGCAGCACGTTGCCGGCTACAGCTGTTTTATGGATGGCTCGGTTCGCGACATGCAATATTCCTGGTTCACGTCCGGTAAAAACTGGCGCAACACGGGTGCGTTTGGGCCGTGGATGGTGACGAGTGATGAAATTACCGATCCGCAGGATTTGGAAATTGGTACCTGGCTGAACGGAAATCGTGTGCAGAATGATTCTACTCACAGCATGGTAAATACTGTTGCTAAATTAATTGAATATATTTCCCGTTTTAGTCCGCTGGAAGCCGGTGATGTCATTATTACGGGTTCACCTGGTGGGGTTGGGAAAAAACGCACCCCGCCATTATTTATGAAAGAAGGCGATTTGATTGAAGTGGAAATTGGAAAAATAGGCCGTCTGGTAAACCGGGTTTCTGCTCACTCAGTGATCGGTCATTATTAAAATATAAAGCGCCGCTGCGGTGGCGCTTATTTTAATGCTGCTGAAAACAATCAAGGTACAATCCTATGCTAGAAGAAAACAATCAGCAACGTCCTCTCTATATTCCCCACGCCGGACCTGTTTTGCTGGAAATTCCGTTGCTCAACAAAGGCAGTGCCTTCACCAGTGAGGAGCGCAGCAGCTTCAACCTTAAAGGTCTTCTGCCCCAGAATATCGAATCCATTGAAGAGCAGGTCGAGCGCGCCTACCGTCAGTTCAGGGTCTTTGGTAACGACCTGAACAAACATATCTACCTGCGCAACATCCAGGATACTAACGAGACTCTGTTTTACCGATTAATAAACAGCCACCTGACTGAGATGATGCCGATTATTTATACTCCGACGGTGGGTAAGGCCTGTGAGGAGTTCTCCAATATTTACCGCCGAGCCCGCGGTCTGTTTATCTCCTATCCGGACAAGGATCGGATTGATGACATGCTGCAAAATGCCACCAAGCAGAACGTCAAGGTTATCGTGCTCACCGATGGCGAGCGGATCCTGGGTCTGGGTGACCAGGGGATCGGTGGTATGGGTATTCCCATTGGCAAACTGTCACTCTACACCGCCTGTGGCGGTATCTCGCCAGCCTACTGTCTGCCGGTGGTGCTGGACGTGGGCACAAACAACCAGCAGTTGCTCGATGATCCCTTCTACATGGGGTGGCGCCATCCGCGCATCAGTGGCGAACAGTATGATGAGTTTGTCGATGCCTTCATCCAGGTCGCCAAACGCCGCTGGCCTAATATCCTGTTGCAGTTCGAAGACTTTGCCCAGGGTAATGCGATGCCGCTGCTCAATCGCTACAAAGACGAGCTGTGCTGTTTCAACGATGATATTCAGGGCACTGCCGCGGTAGCGTTAGGTAGCCTGCTTGCCGCCTGCAAAGCCTCCGGAACCCGGATTTCCGAAAAGCGCGTCGCCTTCCTTGGCGCGGGCAGTGCGGGTTGTGGCATCGCCGAACAGATAGTGGCACAGATGAAAGCGGAAGGGTTGACGGATGCACAGGCGCGTAGCCGGGTCTTCATGGTCGACAGATGCGGCCTCATCACCGACAAGCACCCGAACCAGCTCGACTTCCAGCGCAAACTCTCTCAGCCGCTGGAGCGGATCAGAGAATGGCCGGTGGAGGGCAACATCTCTCTGCTGGAGGTGATGGAGCATGGTCGCCCGGATATCCTGATCGGCGTCTCTGGCCAGCCGGGATTATTTAGCGAAGAGGTGGTGAAGACTATGCACAAGCACTGTGCCCGGCCTATCATCTTCCCGCTCTCTAACCCCACCTCGCGGGTGGAAGCGACTCCTGCGGATCTCATTCGCTGGACTGATGGCCAGGTGTTGGTGGCGACCGGCAGCCCGTTTGCACCGGTGGAATACAAGGGCAAGCGCTATGTCATCGCCCAGTGCAACAACTCTTACATTTTCCCGGGGATAGGGCTGGGCGTCATCGCCTCTGGTGCCAGACGGGTAACCGATGCCATGCTGATGTCAGCCAGTCGAGCCCTGGCGGAGTGCTCACCGCTGGTTAACGGGGAAGACGGCGCGCTGTTGCCGGATCTGGCAGGGATCCATCAGGTTTCTCGCCATATCGCCAGAATGGTGGCCAAGTGCGCCATGTCGCAGGGTCTGGCAGCAAAGCTCTCAGATGAAGTGCTCAACAAATCCATTGAGGCGAACTTCTGGCAACCGGAATACCGACACTATCGTCGCACTTCGTTCTAAGGTGTAGCACTGCGACATAACGTAAAAAGTGGAGTGGCCTAAAGATGCCTAACACCTCATCAGAAATATGATGTCTGCAACTGATGAGGTGGATGTGCACAGAATGGGGAACCTTTTCCCGGGTATCAGGTTGTTCCAGAAGTTAGTTGAGCACCGTCGCCATTTTCTGAATGCCAAAGAAGGCCCCGCTGTTGCATACACAGTGGAGCTGATCTGCTCCCCATTTAACGTACCGTGTTGTTAGCCATGTCCGCTTTTGGCACGCAGCGGACTTTCCTTACATAGATGATGCGTCAGGCTGCTAATCACAAAAGTTGTTACAGCGCGAACTATTACGCCATGACTGCAAATAAACACCGTTATTCCAGCCTTTCAGGCAGTTTCATTATTTTTATGAAGCGCTTGTATCCGGCAAACCTGTGAAGCACTGTAGCCTATAGCATCCGCCGTTTCCCGGATACTCAGTTTCTTTACCTGCCGGTAGTACAGGACTTTCTGATGCCGTTCCTGATCGGCCTGCTTACCCCGGTACTTTCCAATTGTATGAGCCCGTTCGATTCCCTGTTTTTGCCGCTGGCGGCGGCTCAGCCAGTCCTTATGTGACATTGCGGCCATCAGATCGATAAGCATGTTATTGATGGCGGTTATCACGGCGCGGGTGATCGGGTCGGCCTGCGAAGGGGCCTTATCTGACAGTGCCTGCCATGATGTGGGCACATCAAGACTGACAATTCGCAGCTCATGTTGTTCTATCTGTTTTTTTAGCGTCATCCAGTCGCTGTTGCTGAGACGTGTAAGACGGTCTATCTGCTCGACCAGTAAAATATCATTGTGGTGACTGTCCATCAGTAAGCGTCCCAGTTCCGGGCGCTCAAGTTTTGTACCACTGATATTTTCCCGGTAGTAGCTGGCGATTTTATGCCCTCGTTCCTGGACGAACTGCTCCAGCATCTCTTTTGCCCGATCGGCGAACTGATCTTCCGTCGATGCTCTTAAATAAGCTCTGATGAACATTTTTTCACCGCATTATCGCATTTAGGTTATTGCATTTAATCTATCGCATTTAGGTTATCTCATTCATTGTGTGCCGTCACGTTTTGGTTATGGCTTCAGGGTGTACCCTATTGCTATAAGTAAGCCTGCTCAAAAAACAGGCTTGCCGTACAATAATTTTCGATATCCAAACTGACCCCTTTCTCTACATTTTCTGTTGAAGTATTCGCATTACTCCAGGCGGGAAACTATATATGGGCTTTGACGTCTGTACTTATTCACGTCATTGGCTCCCTCATCATGACGGCTTTAGGTTTTTTTATCATAACCACATTATTAGCATGAGAATTCACTTACATAATAGGTTCATCAACTAATGTGACGCTTAGCGTAAAATTTCGTCCCTTTGACCTCAATCCCTTCGACTTAGTATTGCGTTTCATTAGCACTTAGTCTCCATGACGACTGTAAACGCATTACCTAACATATCAATATAAACAATGAATTAACCTCTTGGCGTGGTTTTTTACATCACTGGCCCTCAAACCCCAATAATTTCCGATCTCCAAACTGCCCCCCTCAATCAGCGGTTGCAGAATAGATACTGGTTTTTCAGTCGGGTGGCGGCGGTTGCCACTGATCGCTAAGGTTTGGCGTCGCTTCTAGAGCGCTGCTTGGCGACGGTTCGAAGGATGCCTACCAAGTTTTGGACGGTAGCTGACTTCTCACGTGGTCGGTGCACCAGTGCAATGGTCGTCCTAAGCACCTTGTGCTTGATTTTCTGATAGGTCACACCGGTCGCATGTATTTGTCGAATGGACTCGGGGATCAGCGTCACACCGAAGCCGGCCGCAACCATGTTCACGGTCGAGGAAATCTGCGGAGATTCCATCTCGATCTGCGGTGAGAAACCCGCAATGCGGCAAGCACTGATAATCGAGTCATACAGGTCAGGGCCTATGTGGCGAGGAAAGAGAATAAGCGGATCGCGCGACAGTTGCGCCAGTTCAATGCTTCTCAAACGGCCCAGGCGATGACCCGATGGCAGGACCGCGACCATTTCCTCCTCAACCAGAGAAACGGTGTCGAGGTCCCGACAATTCAATGGGAGCCTAACCAAAGCGCAATCGACCTTGCCATCCATGACTGTTTCGAGAAGCGTTGTGCTATTGCTCTCTTCGGACTTGATCGAAACGCCCGGATAACCCTGGCGAAATTGACGCATGACCGTAGCCACCAAGGGATGAAAGACCGTCGATCCGGCAAAGCCTATGGACAAACTGCCACTTTCGCCTCTGGCAGCCTTCTTCACCTGTGCTAGTGCACGGTCGGCATCTTCAAGTATGCGTCTCGCGCTCTCCCTGAAGATGGTGCCAGCCTCAGTCAGCTCTACCCGTCTCGGATAACGGAAAAAGAGCTTGGTGCCGATTTCTCGCTCAAGCTTGATGATCTGTTGGCTTAGGGGAGGCTGGGCGATGCCGAGTCGCTCTGCTGCGATGGTGAAATGCAGATGCTCGGCCACGGCCAAAAAATACCGCAACTGGCGAAACTCCATGGTATGTCCTCCGGTTCAAGGTGCGTGCGGGCGAAAGCCCAAGACTCCAGATCAGCCATCTGAGCATGGCGGCTTCAGTACCTGCACCGTATGCGCGTGTACGGAAACGAGGCCGAGCGGCGCACGCCGTCATCTTGGGCACGCCTGCACCCAAATGGAGGGAGAGCGCACGGCTACGACCAGCATACCTCGACCAACTTGTTTTCGATATGTTTCTCGTCTTGAAAACGTGTCTATGAAGTATTGGATCGAATCGCGACATGCTCCTAAGCTGACAACATCATCAACAAAGGGCGGTTTTTCTCGTAGGCCAACCAGAGCAGATCCTTGATCTCTGTGCCCTTCGTTTGACGCCCTTAAACAAATAAGGAGTCTCTCGTGTCCTCAATGCTTGAATGGCCCACGGCCGCTTCGGTCCAACCGGCTGGTGACCGCAGCCTTCTCGTCTCCAACTTGACGGCCATCGTCGGCCGAAAAAACGTTTTGACCGATGAAGCCGCGACGAAACGCTATCGAACGGGATTCAGATTTGGCACCGGCAAGGCTCTGGCAGTCGTCAGGCCCGGGTCACTTGTCGAACAATGGCATGTACTGAAGGCCTGCATCAATGCCAACGTGATCGTTATCTCGCAAGCGTCCAACACGGGACTAACGGGTGGTTCAACGCCCGACGGTAACGACTATGACCGCGACATCGTCATCGTCAGCACCATTCGCATGAAAAAGGTCTATCTGATCGAGGGTGGTACGCAGGTTGTCTGCCTACCGGGTGCGACGCTCGATCAGCTTGAGCAAAAGTTATTGCCCATTGGGCGGGAACCGCATTCTGTCATCGGCTCCAGTTGCATCGGCGCCTCAGTATTTGGCGGGGTATGCAACAACTCGGGGGGCGCGCTGGTTCAGCGCGGCCCGGCGTATACGCAGATGTCGGTATTCGCACGCGTCGATGACGAGGGACATTTACACCTGGTCAATCATCTCGGAATCCGTCTGACTGGGTCGGAGGAGGACATCCTGGGACACCTCGACAGCGGTGATTTCTCTGACTCTGACGTCGTTCACGACGCTGGAGCAGGGTCAGATCACAACTATGTCCAGCATGTCCGCGAGATCGACGAGGACACGCCGGCCCGCTTCAATGCGGACCCTGGACGGCTGTACGAGTCCTCCGGATCCGCCGGCAAAGTCATGGTGTTTGCAGTGCGCCTGGACACATTCCCGATCGAGAAGAACCCCCAGGTATTCTATATCGGTACAAACAAGACCGACGAGCTGACCGATATCAGGCGGCAAGTACTCGGCAAATTCAAGCATATGCCGATCTCTGGCGAATACATGCATCGCGATGCGTTCGAGATTGCTGAGAAGTATGGGAAAGATACCTTTCTTATGATCCATTACCTCGGCACGGCGAGATTGCCAAAGCTGTTTGCGCTGAAGGCCCGATTCGATGCTATTTTTGACCGAATCCCCTTTCTGCCAGCGCACCTGACCGATCGCTTCATGCAGGCAGCAAGTCACCTGTTCCCGAATCATCTGCCGGCGCGCATGAAAGACTTCCACGAGAAGTTCGAACATCACTTGCTACTCAAAGTCTCGGCGGAGGGCACGGACGAGGCCCGAAGCTTTCTCAAGGACTACTTCTCCACGGCGACCGGTAGCTTCTTCGAATGTACGCCCGAAGAAGGCGACAAAGCTTTCCTGCATCGTTTCGCGGCAGCCGGCGCAGCCAACCGCTACCGTGCGGTACACGCCCGGACCGTGGAGAACATTCTCGCCCTGGATATCGCATTGCCACGCAACAAACGGGACTGGTTCGAGAAGCTGCCGCGGGAGATCGAGACGCCAATCATCCTCAAGCTCTATTACGGCCACTTCCTCTGTCACGTGTTCCACCAGGACTACATCGTGAAGAAGGGCAACGACTGCATGGCGATCGAGCACAAGATGTGGAAGTTGCTGGATCAGCGCGGTGCCGAATACCCAGCTGAACACAATGTCGGACATCTGTATTACGCCAAGCCCGCCCTGCGCAATCACTATCAAGGGCTGGACCCCTGCAACTGCTTCAACCCCGGTATCGGCCACACGTCGAAGTTCACTAACTATCGCTAGCCTGAGGCCGACACGCCAGCAGTACGGGTTGCTCCGAAGCCAGCGGCGCCATGACCGTCGGACCATGAATGGCTTGTAGGCGCTCTAGCACCTGCTTGGGAAGACGGCTTCTAAGGGAGCCGCACACATACACACGAAAAGTAACTCAGCTCAGCTATCGCTCATGCCGATGGTTGCTGGACCCTTGTCGCCAATTTTTGGGTCTCCCAGGCTCGCGGAGTGAAGACATGCCACGCCTCGTTGCAGATACTCCAGTTTCCCTGAAGTCCGCATTAGAGGGGGCCGCTTGGAAAACGGTATCTATGGTCACTCCCGTTTTTGCAACACCGATTTTGACGATAAATTGGCTTGCTTGAATCTATCCGGCGTCTGAATGGGATTTTATTCCCGCGCCTCGATGAGTTCCGCGCCTGATGAACCTCCAGAAAATATACGGCTTCAATGAGCCTTTCCGTTTTACAGGTTCCTCAACAGGCCGGTGGGCCGTTAGTATCATCAATATCAGTATTCGCAAAACCAGATCAGTGATTCTTTAAACCGGTGTATTTCTGCCGTTATGCTACATAAGTTTGCTGTCGTGCCGTTAGGGCCCAGGCTATTCTGGCCAGCTTGTTTGCCAGAGCACAAGTGACGACAAAGTTGCTTTTCCTACACAGTAGATCCCTGACCCAATCGGCCAATTTGCCAGACTGGTGTTCCAGTTTTTGTATGAATACCCTGGCACATTGAACCAACAAAGTTCGGATCTTTTTGTTACCTCGCTTACTAATTCCCAGCAATGTCGTCCGACCTCCCGTGCTGTACTGTCGAGGCACTAGCCCTGTTGCCGCCGCAAAGTCACGACTGCTGGCGTACTGCTTCCCGTCGCCAATCTCAGTTGAAATAGTACTCGCTGTCAGTGTTCCGACGCAGGGAATGCTCAGCAAGCGCTGTCCAATCTCATCTTCGTCCAACTTTCGTTTCAACTGGGATTCCAAATCTTTAATCTGCTCAACAAG
>NZ_JYDF01000119.1:0-19621 GCF_003263525.1 Rahnella sp. NRRL B-41462
TGAAATGTTCTACAACGCCATCAGCCATTTATGGTTGCCGGTAACGGTGCTGGCGATGTTGTCGATGGCGGGCATTACGCGCCTTCTGCGTGCGTCGATGCTCGGCGAAATGAACAAAGAATATGTGATTCTGGCGCGCTCGAAAGGCGCGGGCAGGGTACGTGTATTGCTGTGTCACGTTTTCCCGAATGTGCTCGGCACGCTGATCACCGTGCTGACGCTTTCCTACGCCAGTTTGCTGGAAGGGGCGGTTCTGACGGAAACGGTATTTGCCTGGCCGGGCGTTGGACGTTATCTGACCACCGCGCTGTTCGCCGCGGATACTCCGGCAATTCTTGGCGCTACGCTGCTGATCGGCACCTGTTTTGTGCTGCTTAATGCGCTGGCTGACGCCCTTACTTATCTGCTCGATCCGCGGACCCGGTAGTTTCTATGACTCAAATGATCCCTGAACAACCCACGCAGGTTGAGGCTGAAGCCGAAACATCCGTCTGGAAACCGGCCCGGCGCATCACCACGTTTTCCGTGGGGCTGGTGCTGGTCGCTATTCTGGTACTGACCGCGCTGCTCGCACCATGGCTGGCGCCGTTTGACCCGAACATTCAACACATCGAACTGCGTCTGCTGCCACCATCGGAAACCCACTGGCTGGGCACCGACGGTTTTGGCCGTGATTTGCTCTCGCGTGTGGTATATGGCGCGCGCCCGACGCTGTTGCTGGTGTCACTGATCCTGGTACTGACCATTCCGGTTGGCCTGCTGATCGGTATCAGCGCCGGTTACATTGGCGGCTGGTATGAACGCATTGTGATGCGACTGACCGATATTGTGATGTCCTTGCCCAGTCTGGTCATGGCGCTGGCGCTGGTGGCGATCCTGGGCCCCGGTCTGATGAACGGTGCACTGGCTCTGGCTTTCACCAGCTGGCCGCCGTTTGCACGACAGGCGAGGGCCGAGACACTGGCACTTCGCCGCAGCGATTATCTGGCGGCCGCACGGATGCAGGGCATCGGCGGGTTGCGACTGATGTTCGGCCACATTTTGCCGCTGTGCCTGCCCAGCGCTGTGGTGCGCGCGGCGCTCAGCCTCGGCGGCATCATTCTGGCCTCTGCCGGTCTGGGCTTTCTCGGCATGGGCATTCAGCCACCGACGGCTGAATGGGGCTCGATGGTTGCCGAAGGCAGCAAAGTCATTTTCGATCAGTGGTGGGTCGCCGCTGCACCGGGCGGGGCGATTCTTTTCGCCAGCCTGGCTTTCAATCTGCTGGGCGATGGCCTGCGTGACAAAATGGATCCACGACATGGCAACTGACTTTTTACATAAAGACAAATCAAATAGCGACAAGCTGGTCGCGAAAGATATGACCATTTACCTGCCGGGTGAACGTCCGCTGGAACTGGTGAAATCCCTGTCATTCAGTGTCGGACAGGAACGTGTGGCGCTGGTCGGCGAGTCCGGATCCGGCAAATCCCTGACTGCCCGCGCGCTGATGGGGTTGCTGCCACATCCGTGCAAGCTGCGCGCGTCACAGCTGACGCTGGGTGATAACGATCTGACCACACTCAAAGAACGTGAGTGGAGCACGCTTCGCGGTAACCGCGTATCGATGGTCATGCAGGATCCGAAACATGCGCTGAATCCGACGCAGAAAATCGGCAAACAGGTGGAAGAACCGCTGCGTTTGCACACCCGTCTTGGCCGCAAGGAGCGTCAGGAAAAGGTCACCGAGATGCTGAATGCGGTCGGTCTGCCGAATCCGGCTTTTCTGCAACAGCAGTATCCGCATCAACTTTCCGGCGGGATGGGGCAGCGCGTGATGCTGGCGATTGCACTGATCAACGACCCGCAATGGCTGATTGCCGACGAACCCACTTCCGCGCTGGATTTCGACATGCGTGAGCAGGTTCTGGGGCTGATTGAGCGTTTAGTCGAACAGCGAAATATGGGGCTGATCCTCATCAGTCACG
Organism: Rahnella sp. NRRL B-41462; assembly: GCF_003263525.1. Classification (NCBI taxonomy): domain Bacteria; kingdom Pseudomonadati; phylum Pseudomonadota; class Gammaproteobacteria; order Enterobacterales; family Yersiniaceae; genus Rahnella; species Rahnella sp. NRRL B-41462. The sequence continues at coordinate 1,968 of NZ_JYDF01000119.1, forward strand.
ACCTGCAACAGGTCGCCCGCTATTGTGAACGTGTGCTGGTGATGTACAAAGGCGAACTGCTCGATGAGCTTGCAGCCGATCAGCTGGCGAACGCTACACATCCTTATACGCATACACTCTGGTCATGCCGTCCGAGCAAATTTACCCACGGTGAACGCCTGCCGGTGCTGGATCGCGCGCTGCTGGCCTCTTTAAAACAGGAGCCGCGCCATGAGTGAGATTATTGCTGAACTGCATCAGCTGAGCGTGTCGCATCGTCAGGGTTACGAAACCCGCACGGTGGTACATAACGTCAACCTGACTATCAACAAAGGCGAATGCTTCGGGCTGGTCGGGCCGTCCGGTTGCGGTAAATCCTCGCTGCTGTGGGTGCTGGCGGGCCTCAACGGACACTGGGACGGCAGCCTGACGTTGCTTGATCATCAGGTGAAACCCGGTAAACCTTTTACCGGTAGCCTGCGCCGCGACGTGCAGATGGTTTTTCAGGACCCTTATGCCTCGCTGCACCCGAAACACAAGCTGCTGCGCACGCTGGCAGAGCCGCTGAAAATCCTCAAAGAACAGGATATTGAACAGAAAATTGCCGAAGGTTTTCGCCAGGTCGGGCTGGATCCGGCGCTGATGAACCGTTATCCGCATCAGCTTTCCGGTGGCCAGCGTCAGCGCGTGGCAATTGTCCGCGCACTCCTGCTTAAACCGAAACTGCTGCTGCTTGATGAACCGACGTCTGCCCTCGATATGTCTGTACAGGCGGAAATTCTCAATTTACTCAACGACCTGAAAGCCAGCAGCGACCTGACCATGATTCTGGTCAGCCACGATGCGGATGTGATTGACCATATGTGTGATCGTGCGGTGCATATGGCGAAGGGTTACGTCTTGACGTAGTCCTTCCCCTTCGCGGGGGAGGGAGCTGGAAAATGCTTAATCTAATTTATTAAATAACAAAGCTTTATTTCATTGTTCGGGCCTTGCCGCTGCACCTCTACACTCGGAAAAACTGTCTTTTCACCTGTGGAGATCGACCTCAATGAAAGTACGTGTTCCTTCCCTGTTATTTCTGCTCATGATGGCGGCAACCCGTGTGGATGCGGCGACACCTGCGGATACGCTGGTGGTAGCCGGTTCGCTCGAAGGTATTATCAGCCTGGATCCGGCGGAGAGTTTTGAAACCGTCAGTTCCGGCAATCTGGTTAACCTGTATCAGCAGCTGGTGGTTTCAAACCGTCAGCATCCCGATCAACTCGACCCGGACGCCGCCGCCAGCTGGCAGCCAGGGCCCGACGCGCACAGCCTGATTTTCACCCTTAAGCCGGGGCAGACGTTTGCCAGCGGCAATCCGCTGACCGCTGACGACGTGATTTATTCCTTTAGTCGCGTGGTCAAACTCAATAAAAGCCCGTCGTTTATTCTCGGCGAACTGGGCTGGACACCAGAAAATGTCGACGGCAATCTGAAAAAACTGTCGGACGATAAAGTGCAACTGAGCTGGCCTGCGGATATCGGCAGTGGTCTGGTGCTGAGCATTTTATCCGCGCCGGTGGCAGGCATTGTTGACAGCAAGCTGTTGAAAGAACATGTCGATCAGAACGATTTCGGCAACAGCTGGCTGCGTTCACGTTCAGCAGGCAGCGGTGCCTTTGAAGTGCGTAACTATGTGCCTCACGAAGCGCTAATCTTCAAACGTAACCCGAATGCCAAACCGCTGGCGAAGCTGGAAAACGTACTCTTTAAAAATGTCGGTGATCCTTCTACCCGCCGTCTGCTGGTACTTAATGGTGATGCTGACGTGGCATACGATTTAGGCGCGGATCAGTTCAGCTCGCTGCAAAAAGAAAAGGGTGTACATGTCGCCCAGTTCCCGGCGGCGAAAGTGTTCTATCTGGCGTTTAACGTCGGCGATACCACCCAACCGGCGCTGGCTAATCCCGCACTCTGGGAGGCTGCCCGCTGGCTGGTAGATTACCAGGGTATTTCAACCGATCTGCTCAAAGGCCAGTACGGCATTCATCAGACTTTCCTGCCGGACGGTTTAGCCGGTGCCATTGACGATCAGCCGTTCAAATACGACGTCGCGAAAGCCAAAGCCATTCTCAACAAAGGCGGCATTGCACCGGGGACTAAAATCGATTTAATCGTGATTAACCAGCCACCTTATTCCGATATCGCGCAGGCGTTGCAGGCCAGCTTTGCCAAAGCCGATATCAATTTAGTGGTGCATCCGTTGGTGGAAAGCGATGTGCTGACCCGCATGCGCGCGCATAAATTCCAGTCGATCTTCACTTACTGGGGTGCGGATTACCTCGACCCGAACACCAACGCCAGTACCTTTGCCTATAACGTGCCGAACGGGCCGAAAACACTGGCACAGCGTATTCAGTGGGTGATCCCGGAAATCAGCAAACAAACCCGCGCAGCGGCGGCGGAATCTGACCCGACCAAACGCAAGGCGCTGTATGCAGATTTGCAGCGTGAATTGCAGAAAAACTCACCCTTTGTGGTGGCGTTGCAAAGCAAGTTGCTGGTGGCCATCCGCGATAACGTGAAAGGTGCGAGCCAGAATGTGGCGGGGAGCCAGTTGTATCTGGATACGGTGAGTAAGGAATAAGAGGGGTTTCATCGTCCCTTATTCTCAAGTCATGACCCCGGGCCACAGGTCTCGGGGTCGCTCCTGTCAGCAGGTTCCTGAACGCGCCATTGAGGCTTGTCTGCTGCGGAGTTTTCATGACTTTTTCATAAAATCTTTCAGATGGGCGACTTTGTTAATGTCATCCATCAGGCGCGGGTTATTGCGCACTTCCCAAATATCGACATTGGTTTGCAGGTTTAACCAAAACTCGACAGAGGTCTCAAATGTCTTTGCCAGCCGGAAGGCAATATCAACGGTCAGTTTGCGGTTGTTATTCACCAGCGCGCTGATGGTATTGCGGTGAACATTCAGCATGTCGGCGAGATCGTTGATCCGCAGGCCTGCAGGCTCGAGAAATTCGTAAAGTAAAATATCACCAACGGTAGCGGGTTTACGTGTGGTCACAGCCATACGATGTTCCTTCTGGTATGTCTTCATTAACATCAAAGCGAATATGCTCATAATTACCGGTAACTCCTGTAACCGTGGGGATCTAAATACAGGCCATGTGCTTTTCCTTCCCGCCAGTAAAAAATCAGACGGTACTGCTCATTCACCCTGATCGATGAAAATCCCTTTAACGGGGGGGCCAGATCTTCATAGCGATTGCCCGGGGGCCAGAGTAAATCGCGATAATCCATTGCGGCATTGATCATATCCAGCTTCCTTTCCAGAGCAGTTGCCAGCGTCCAGGGTATTTTGCGATGGGGAGTGGCGAAGTGGAAAAAGTCTTCCAGCCATTGATCGCGGAAACTGCTTATCCTGAGCATATCGTTCATGAGATGAACCCATCCTGATTTTTAAGGTGGGGCACCGAAGCCTTGTTGCACTGTGCTTCGGTGCATAAATTAACAGAGTCTTTTGCCGTTGTATAGGGATTGTTCTCCCGGGAACGAACGTGACTTTAATGCTTCATGCATTTAGCGAAAGCGGTTGTTTAGGATTTTGCAGGATGTTTTCCAGAGAATTTGCATCGTCCGACAGAGGGGACGGCATAAGTGCGGCAAAGCGCGCAGAATGTTTACGCTGCATTGGCGGCGTAGTGACCGCACTTTATCAGCGTGGCGGCGGAACAGGCGGGGGACAACAATTTTCGATTTTAAGCCACGCCCCGGGTTGCGTCGGGCTGATGAGCATGATAATGATTTCCATCGGTATTCTGCCTGTCACTGTTTTCGACCACTGAGATCTTATGAGCCTGAAAGCTTTCAACCCTGACGTCCTGCAAAAGAGTGATCTGATTAACCTGCTGATCGCCATTCCCGCCGGGATTATTGCCGCGCTGGTGACAATCGCTTTTCGCGGGGCGATTTCGGGCATTAACGGCCTGATGTTCACCGATGGCAGCGACATCACCAAAGCTTTCAATGAATATCCCAAAATTGTCTGGCCGCTGATCACCACAGCCGGCGGCGTCATTGCCGGTTTTATCCTGATCCTGGCGCTGCGCTACGAAAACAAGCACGGCAAAATGCCGGATTATCTGGATGTTATCGATCAGCGTCTGCCGGGCATTCCGGTGGTCAGTACCGTGCTGCGCGGGCTGTCGTCGCTAGCCAGTATTGCCAGCGGTGGTTCAATCGGTCGCGAAGGGGCAATGGTGCAGTTATCCGCGCTGAGCGGCAGTCTGCTCGGGCGTTTTTCGCGTTTCAAAGGTGTACATCAGTCAGATATTATCGCCATGGCCGCCGCGGGCGGACTGGCGGCGGTGTATCACGCCCCGTTTGCCGGCGCGCTGTTTGTGGCGGAAATCGCCTTTGGTGTGACCGCAGTTCAGCGACTGATCCCGTTGTTTATCTCGGCGTCGGTCGCGGTGCTTACTGTCCGTTCTCTGACCGATTACGCGCCACTGTATCTGTATTCTTCCGCCTCTTTCAGCCCGTCTTTCGGCGCGATTTTCACTGTGCTGATTATCGGCATGGCGACGGGGATTCTCGGGCCGCTATTCATCTCATCAATCGATAAAGTCCGTCAGTGGATGAAACCCATCTCGCATCCCGCGCTGCGCCTGGGGCTCGGCGGGCTGGGCGTCGGGTTGATCGCGATGATGTCGCCGCTGGTGCTGGGTAACGGTTTTGAGGTGATTGATTTAATCCTCAATAACGGCGATTTGCAGACGTCGTTACTGGTGCTGCTGATCCTGAAAATTGTCGCCACAGCGATCACCATCGGGTCCGGTGCGGTCGGCGGGTTGTTTACGCCGTCGTTACTGATTGGTGCGGCAGGCGGGGCGCTGGTGTGTACTTTCCTGCAATGGCTGGGATTCGATCCCGGTCCGGTCGGGTTATATGCCGCGATCGGCATGAGCGCATTGCTGGCGGCGACCAGTCATGCGCCGCTGATGTCGATCATGATGGCGTTTGAAATGACCCTCAACAGTTCGCTGCTGTTCCCGCTGATGCTGGCGACGGCGATTTCTTATGTCGTGGCCTCACGCCTGAAAGTCGGTGGCACGTATCCGGTGCTGACACGTCATAACGCCCGGTTCGCGGCGAAAAATGCCTTTGAATACAGTACGGTGGCGTCACTGATTTCGCCATGTTCGAAAATGTATGTTGATGCCTCGCTGTCTGAAGTGGTCAGCGAAGGGCTGAAACAGCGCACGCGATATGTGTACGTGGTGGACAGGGAGGAGCGTTTTCTCGGCGTAGTGCCGACCAATGTGGTGGCAGCAGGGCTTATCGATGGCAGCGTGAAATCCGGCAGCCCGATTGGCCCGTTTATCGAGCAGGAATTCACGACGATTTTCCAGCAGGCCAGTTACGAACAGGCGTGGGCGATGTTCAGCAATTCGCCGCTTGAACGTTTACCGGTGCTGGAAAACGCTGAATCCCGCCGTCTGCTGGGGGTGATCACCAAAGCCTCGCTGCTGAATAAAGCCAAAGATTTCCTGTAGTTGTTGTGCGGTTCGCGGCCTTCAGCCGTCGTCGCGATGCCTTAATGCATACCAGCCCGCCAGCAGGGTAAACACGCCGACAATCATCACCAGCAAAATAAAACCGTGATGATTGCTGGCAAGCGGAATGCCCCCGACGTTCATGCCAAAGAAACCGGCCACAATATTGATCGGCAGCGCCAGCACGGTGATCACGGTCAGCACATACAGCGTGCGGTTGCTTTGCTCCATCTGGCGTGAGGTGATTTCTTCCTGCAATAACCGGATGCGTTCGGTCAGCGCGATAAGGTCATTGAGCACCACAGAAAATTCCTCGGCAAACTGCCGTAAATCCTGGACCACAGCGGGGGCTATCCAGGTAGGAGGGCGGTTCAGCAGGCGGAAAAGTGCAGTCGGTTCCGGTGCCAGTAAACGCTGAAACCGCAGCAACATCCGGCGCAGACGCCCCAGATCGGCGCGGTTCTTTTTCACGTGATGGCTCAGGAGTCGCTCTTCGATGGTGTCCACGTACTGATTGGCCCGACGCACAATGTGTTCCAGTAAATCTTCCTGTTCTTCTAAAAGATGCACCAGCAGCGCGGTGGGCGTGCTGATGTTCAGGTGCTCCAGTCGTTTGAATAATTGCTCGATCAGCCTGACCGGTTTATGGCGTGCCGTGACCACCAGTTGCTGATGGCAACTGAGCCACAGCGTCGAAGCTTCATCACTGGTTTCATCCGGGCGAAAAATCACATCGTTGAGCACCGCCAGCAGCGTGTCATCGAGCCGTTCAATGCGCGTGCTGCGCGAGCCTTCGCGGATTTCCTCGAAAAACACCTCACCGACGCCAAAATGCTTTTTCAGCCATTTTTCTGACATGGCATGATTGAGATTGACGTGGATCCAGACGAATCCTTTGTCGTGGCAAATCTGCTGCCAGGCTTCCTGAACCTGTTGTGAAGAAACACGTTCGGCAGAGCGGTTTGGACGAAAAACGAAGCCGTAAATCATTCCGGTGACTTCATCGTTGAAATTGAGTACGGCGGGTTTTTCTGTCGGCATGTCGGATTTCTGGTGACCAAAGCAGGTGGCACCATTACGCCAGACATCGGCGTAAATACAATAACCTCCCGTCTAATTTCACAATACTGTCACATTCAAACAGCCTTACCCCCAATTTTCCGTCAGATGACGTCACTCCCGCCTTTTTGCTTTCTTTCCGAAATTATGACCAATAAATCATAAAGTTAACCCTGTTTAAATTTGTACCTCTTTGGGAGTATCTGGCGTTATGTAAATAAATACATGACGCGAAGGCGTTGATCGCAATCAAGTAGACGGCTCCCGCGCGTGCATACCCTGAGCCCATATTGAGCAATGTAGTTGTATTCCCCGCCATTCACATAATGACAAAGCGCAAATAAGCCTTTGCACAGGAGAGTTCCGGATGAGCAAGTTTCTTGACCGGTTTCGCTATTTCAAACAGCTAGCTGAACCTTTTGCTGACGGCCACGGCCAGACGCTGAATACCAATCGCGACTGGGAAGACGGTTACCGCAGCCGCTGGCAGCATGACAAAGTGGTCCGTTCCACGCATGGTGTGAACTGCACCGGTTCATGTAGCTGGAAGATTTACGTCAAAAATGGTCTGGTGACCTGGGAAACTCAGCAAACTGATTATCCGCGCACCCGTCCGGACTTGCCAAACCACGAGCCGCGCGGCTGTCCGCGTGGTGCCAGTTATTCCTGGTATCTCTACAGTGCTAACCGCCTGAAATATCCGCTGATGCGCAAAAAGCTGATCCAGTTATGGCGCGAGGCCAAACTGAATTACAGCGATCCGGTCGATGCCTGGGGCTCGATTGTGAATCAACCGGAAAAAGCCAAAGAATACAAAGCGGCCCGTGGTCGCGGTGGTTTTGTGCGTTCAAGCTGGCAGGAAGTGAATGAGCTGATTGCCGCTTCCAACGTGTATACCGCCAAAACCTTCGGCCCGGACCGTATTATCGGTTTCTCGCCAATTCCGGCGATGTCGATGGTGTCTTACGCTTCCGGCGCGCGTTATCTTTCTTTGATCGGCGGCGTTTGTCTGAGTTTCTACGACTGGTATTGCGATTTGCCACCGGCTTCTCCGCAGACGTGGGGCGAGCAGACGGATGTCCCTGAATCCGCTGACTGGTACAACTCTTCGTATATTATCGCCTGGGGTTCCAACGTTCCGCAGACCCGTACGCCGGATGCCCACTTCTTTACCGAAGTGCGTTACAAAGGCACCAAAACCGTCGCGATTACGCCGGATTACGCTGAAATCGCCAAGATTTGTGACCAGTGGCTGGCACCGAAACAAGGTACCGACAGCGCGCTGGCGCTGGCAATGGGCCATGTGATCCTCAAATCCTTCCACATCGACAATCCAAGTCAGTATTTCACTGACTACGTGCGCCGCTACACCGATATGCCGATGCTGGTGATGCTTGAACCGCGTGAAGACGGTTCTTATGCTGCAGGCCGTATGTTGCGTGCCTCTGATCTGGTGGACAATTTGGGTCAGGAAAATAACCCGCAGTGGAAAACCATCGCCTTCGACGAAAACACCGGCGAACTGGTCTCGCCGTTAGGTTCGATCGGTTACCGCTGGGGTGAAAAAGGCAAGTGGAATCTGGAATCCCGCGAGGGGCAAGACGGTAAAGACGTCAGCCTGAAGCTGAGCCTGCTTGATGATCATGATGAGGTCGTGAATGTTGGCTATCCGTATTTTGGCGGCGCGGTCAGTGAGCATTTCAACAGCGTGGCGCTGGATGAAATTCTGATGCACAAATTGCCGGTCAAACGCCTGCAACTGGCAGATGGCAGTACCGGTCTGGTGGCCAGTGTTTACGACCTGACACTGGCGAACTACGGCATTGAACGCGGTCTGAATGACGAAAACTGCGCGCAAGGCTACGACGAAATCAAAGCCTACACGCCAGCCTGGGCAGAAAAAATCACGGGTGTTTCTCAGCAGAACATCGAGCGCATCGCGCACGAATTTGCCGATAACGCCAACAAAACCCATGGCCGTTCGATGATTATCGTCGGTGCCGGGATGAACCACTGGTATCACCTCGACATGAACTACCGCGGCCTGATCAACATGCTGATCTTCTGCGGTTGCGTCGGTCAGAGCGGTGGCGGCTGGGCACACTATGTCGGGCAGGAAAAACTGCGTCCGCAAACCGGCTGGCAGCCGCTGGCGTTTGGTCTGGACTGGCAGCGTCCGCCGCGCCAGATGAACAGCACCTCGTTCTTCTACAACCATTCCAGCCAGTGGCGTTACGAAACCGTCGCGCCGCAGGAGTTGTTGTCGCCGCTGGCGGATAAATCCAAATTCACGGGCAGCATGATCGACTACAACGTGCGCGCCGAGCGTATGGGCTGGCTGCCGTCTGCGCCGCAGCTCAACGTTAACCCGTTGCACATTGCACAACAGGCAAAGGCCGCCGGTTTATCGCCAGCAGATTTTACCGTGGCAGCCCTGAAAGACGGCAGCGTGCGTTTCGCGGCTGAACAGCCGGACAATCCGCAAAACTTCCCGCGCAACCTGTTCGTCTGGCGCTCCAACCTGCTGGGTTCTTCCGGTAAAGGCCACGAGTACATGCTGAAGTATCTGCTGGGCACCGAACACGGTATTCAGGGTGATGATTTAGGCATTCAGGGCGGCGTGATGCCGGAAGAAGTCGAATGGCAGGCGCAGGGCGGCGAAGGCAAACTGGATCTGGTGGTGACGCTTGATTTCCGTATGTCCAGCACCTGTCTGTATTCCGACATCGTGCTGCCAACCGCCACCTGGTACGAAAAAGACGACATGAATACCTCGGATATGCATCCGTTTATTCATCCGCTGTCCGCGGCTGTTGATCCGGCCTGGGATTCAAAAAGTGACTGGGAAATCTACAAAGGTATCGCCAAAGAATTCTCCCGCGTATGCGTCGGCCATCTGGGTGTCGAAACCGATATGGTGACGTTGCCTATCCAGCATGATTCCGCCGCTGAACTGGCGCAGCCGTTTGGTGTGGAAGACTGGAAAAAAGGCGAATGTGAGCTGATCCCGGGGCGCACCGCCCCGCATCTGATGGCCGTTGAACGTGATTATCCGAACACCTATGAGCGTTTCACTTCCGTCGGTCCGTTGCTGGAAAAACTCGGTAACGGCGGTAAAGGCATTAGCTGGAATACCGACAGCGAAGTCGATTTGCTGAAAAAACTGAACTACACCAAAGCGGATGGCGCGGCGAAAGGCCAGCCGATGATCAACACCGCGATTGATGCAGCCGAAGTCATCCTGACGCTGGCACCGGAAACCAACGGTCAGGTGGCGGTGAAAGCCTGGGCAGCGCTGAGCCAGAATACCGGCCGCGACCACACGCATCTGGCGCTGAATAAAGAAGACGAGAAAATCCGCTTCCGCGATATTCAGGCGCAGCCGCGCAAAATTATCTCCAGCCCGACATGGTCTGGTCTGGAAGATGAACACGTTTCTTACAACGCCTGTTACACCAACGTGCACGAGTTGATTCCCTGGCGCACGCTGTCCGGCCGTCAGCAGATTTATCAGGATCACGCGTGGATGCGCGCCTTCGGTGAAAGCCTGCTGGTGTACCGTCCGCCAATCGACACCCGCGCGGCGCAACCGTTGCTGAATGCGAAGCCGAATGGTAATCCGGAAATGGCACTGAACTTCCTGACGCCGCACCAGAAATGGGGTATTCACTCCACCTACAGCGACAACCTGCTGATGCTGACCTTAGGTCGCGGCGGTCCGATTGTCTGGCTGAGTGAAGACGATGCGAAACAGTTAGGTATCGAGGACAACGACTGGATCGAAGCGTTTAACGCCAACGGCTCACTGAGCGCCCGTGCGGTGGTCAGCCAGCGTGTACCGGCGGGGATGACCATGATGTATCACGCGCAGGAACGCATCGTGAATATTCCGGGATCCGAAATCAGCCAGCAGCGCGGTGGTATTCACAATTCCGTCACCCGCGTTTGCCCGAAACCGACCCATATGATCGGCGGTTATGCGCAACTGGCCTACGGCTTCAACTACTACGGCACGGTCGGTTCTAACCGCGATGAATTTGTGATTGTGCGCAAAATGAACCGCATCGACTGGTTAGACGATGAAGGCAATGACTACGTGCAGGACGCCGTGCAACAGGAGAAAGCCAAATGAAAATTCGTTCACAAGTCGGCATGGTGCTGAATCTCGACAAATGCATTGGCTGCCACACCTGTTCCGTAACCTGTAAAAACGTCTGGACCAGTCGCGAAGGGATGGAATACGCGTGGTTCAATAACGTGGAAACCAAACCGGGTCTGGGTTATCCGCACGACTGGGAAAACCAGGAAAAATGGAAGGGCGGCTGGATCCGCAAAATCAACGGCAAACTGCAGCCGCGCATGGGCAATAAAGCCAACCTGTTGCATAAAATCTTTGCCAACCCGCATATGCCGGAAATCGATGATTATTACGAGCCGTTTGATTTTGATTATCAGCATCTGCATACCGCGAAAGACGGTAAACATCAGCCGGTGGCGCGTCCGCGTTCGCTGCTGACCGGCAAACGCATGAAGAAAATTACCGGCGGCCCGAACTGGGAAGACGATCTGGGCACTGAGTTCAGCAAACGTTCTGCCGATCAGAACTTCGCCAACATGCAGAAAGAGATGTACGGCGAGTTCGAAAACACCTTTATGGCCTACCTGCCACGTCTGTGCGAACACTGTCTGAATCCGGCGTGTGTGGCGACCTGTCCGAGCGGGGCGATCTACAAACGTGGCGAAGACGGCATCGTACTGATCGACCAGGACAAATGCCGTGGCTGGCGCATGTGCCTGACCGGTTGCCCGTACAAAAAAATCTATTTCAACTGGAAAAGCGGCAAGTCAGAAAAATGTATTTTCTGTTATCCGCGCATCGAAGCGGGCCAGCCAACGGTATGTTCCGAAACCTGCGTCGGCCGCATCCGCTATCTCGGCGTGGTGTTGTATGACGCCGACCGTATCGGCGAAGCCGCGTCGGTTGAAAACGAGAAAGACCTGTACGAAAGCCAGATGAGTATCTTCCTCGATCCGAACGATCCTGAAGTGATGGCGCAGGCCGAAAAAGACGGTATTCCTCTGTCGGTAATGGACGCCGCGCGTCAGTCGCCGGTCTACAAAATGGCGATCGAATGGAAGCTGGCGCTGCCGCTGCATCCTGAATACCGCACGCTGCCGATGGTCTGGTACGTGCCGCCGCTGTCTCCGATTCAGTCTGCCGCCGATGCCGGTGCTTTACCGCACAGCGGCGTGCTGCCGGACGTCGAAAGCCTGCGTATTCCGGTGGAATATCTGGCGAACCTGCTGACCGCAGGGGACACCGCACCGGTGCTGCGCGCCCTGAAACGTATGCTGGCGATGCGTCATTTCAAACGTGCTGAAACGGTTGATGGCGTAACGGACACCAGCGCGCTGGAACAGGTCGGATTGTCTGCGGCACAGGCGGAAGAAATGTACCGCTATCTGGCGATTGCCAACTACGAAGATCGTTTCGTGGTGCCATCCAGCCATCGTGAACAGGCGCGTGAAGCCTTCCCGGAAGCCAAAGGTTGTGGTTTCAGCTTCGGCGACGGCTGCCACGGCAGCGACAGCAAATTCAACCTGTTCAACAGTAAACGCATCGATGCCATCGACATCGGCGCGAAAACCGAAAGGAACCGCTGATGAACAGTTTACGACTGACAGGCTTACTGCTTGATTACCCGTCCGAAGAGTTGTGGCAACACCAGCCGGAACTGCTGGAAGCGGTGGCAGATTCCCCGGAACTGACTCAGGAGCAGCGTCTTGATCTGGCGCTGTATATCACGGCGTTCTGTAAGCAGGATTTGCTGGATGCACAATCGGCGTATACCGGTTTGTTCGATCGTGGTCGCGCCACCTCGCTGCTGTTGTTTGAACATGTGCACGGCGAATCCCGTGACCGTGGTCAGGCGATGGTCGATCTGATGGGGCAATACCGTGAAGCCGGGCTGGAAATCGACAGCCGCGAGCTGCCGGATTACCTGCCACTGTATCTGGAATACCTGACCACGCGTGATGAAAATCAGGCGCGGGAAGGGCTGCGTGATATCGCACCGATTCTGGCGTTACTCAGCGCCCGTATGCAGGCGCGGGACAGTCATTACGCTGAATTGTTTGATCTGCTGCTGGCGCTGTCTGGCAGTGATATCGCGACCGAAACGGTGCGCGAAGGTATCAGACAGGAAGCCCGTGATGACACACCCGCCGCGCTGGATGCGGTATGGGAAGAGGAGCAAATCAAGTTCCTCGGCGAGCAAAGTTGTGCGTCGGGCGATGAGACTGCGCACCAGAAACGCTTCGCTGGTGCGGTCGCACCACAGTATCTGAACCTTGATGAAATGCCTGCGGGGGAACCACGCAAATGACCGACTTCCTCAACAACTTCTTTTTCAATATCTATCCCTACCTGTGCGGCACGGTATTTCTGGTCGGCAGCTGGTTGCGTTACGACTATGGCCAGTACAGCTGGCGCGCCGGTTCCAGCCAGTTGCTGGAGAAAAAAACGCTGCGTATTGCCTCGCCTTTGTTCCACGTCGGTATTCTCGGCATTTTCGCAGGACATGCCTTCGGTATGCTGACGCCGCACTGGATGTATGAATCCTTTCTGCCGGTGCCGGTGAAACAGCAGATGGCAATGTGGGCGGGGGGTGCCTGTGGCCTGATGACCCTGATCGGCGGCGGCATGCTGGTGTGGCGTCGTCTGAGCAACGAGCGCGTGCGGGCGACCTCCAGTTTTGGTGACATCATGATCATCATTCTGCTGGTGGTTCAATGTGCCCTCGGGCTGAGTACCATTCCGTTCTCCGCGCAGCATATGGACGGCAGTGAAATGATGAAACTGGTCGGCTGGGCGCAGTCCGTGGTGACCTTCCGTGGCGGTGCGGCAGCGCATCTGGATGGCGTGGCGTTTATCTTCCGCGTGCATCTGGTGCTGGGGATGACGCTATTCCTGTTGTTCCCGTTCTGCCGCCTGGTGCATATCTGGAGCGCGCCGGTGGAATATCTCACCCGCCGTTATCAGCTGGTGCGTAATCGTCGCTGATTGACCTGCATGATTGTGATCTGGCAATTTTGACATAAAAACGAAGGGCGCTATTATGCGCCCTTATCTTTATTTTATTGCTCAAGGACGCATCTGATGGCCACCCCAAGACAACCTATGACCGTAGCCCGCCGTTTACTTCGCAACAGCCTGATCTTACTGGTTATCGGCATTGTTGCCACTATCCACGGTTTAGTGGTCGGCAGCCCTGAAACTCCGCCAGGAGAAATGGCACCGCAACTGATGCTCGGCATCTGGTTTATCTTTATCGGCTGCGTGATGGCGCTGATCAGCTGGTTAGTTATCCGTAACAAAAAGAAAAAAGGCGAACTCTGATCTTTCGCTCCATACCGCATCAGCGCTCATCAGGGCGCTTTTTTTATCTCTGGTGTGCCGGAAACCTGCGTTGCATCAACATCTGCTGCTCAGTTTTCACGCAATTTATGCTTTCAGTCGTCTTACAGCTAATAAAAATCCTAATCAACGTTGGCCAGGAAAAATAACATGACCAGAACGGTATACCTTAACGGGGAGTTTGTTGCCGAGCATGACGCGAAGGTGTCGGTATTTGATCGCGGTTTCTTATTTGCTGATGCCGTCTATGAAGTCAGCGCCGTACTGAATGGCCGTCTGCTCGACAACGCGGCACATCTGGCGCGGCTTGCACGTTCCTGTCAGGCGCTGAATCTGCGTCTGCCTTGCGCGCTCAGCGATATTGAGACCCTGCAAAAGCGTCTGATTGCTGAAAACCATCTGGTGGAAGGGGCGGTGTATCTGCAAATCAGCCGCGGCAACAGCGGTGACCGTGATTTTGATTTCCCCGGCGAAAGCGTAACGCCAACTTTTCTGATGTTTACCCAGGCGCGGCCGCTGATAGATCACCCCAAATCGAAAAGCGGTATTCGCATGGTCTCCGTTGAGGATATCCGCTGGCAGCGTCGTGACATCAAAACCGTGGGTCTGCTGGCTCCGTGTCTGGCGAAAGAGTATGCCCATCAGCATAATGCCGATGACGCCTTACTGATCGAAAACGGCCTGATCACCGAAGCCAGTTCCAGCAATGCCTGGATCGTAGATGCTGATGGCACGCTGATCACCCGCCCGCTGAGCACGCACATTCTGCATGGCATCACCCGTCAGGCGCTGCTGGAACTGGCGAAGCATCATGATATTCGCTTCGAGGAACGTCCGTTCACGCTCGATGAAGCACATAATGCGCGGGAGATCTTTATCAGCTCGGCAACGACCTTTATCTGGCCGGTGATCGCACTGGACGGTAAGCCGGTCGGGGACGGAAAACCAGGTGCCGTCGCCGCAAAATTGCGGGCGATTTATGTGCAAATGGCGGTGGAAGCGACGAGCCGGTAATTAACGTCAACGGAAGACGGCTCCTCCCCCTGCGAAGGAGGAGGATGGGAGGGAGTATGACGGTTGTCGCTGTGTACAGACGCGAACGTTTTTAACCTGGAAATAATCTCTCATCGCTTATTTATTTTAATGATAAAAATGACGCCATCATTTATTGAAAATGATTTACCGGTTGATTGCGCCGTTTCTCTCTTGTGACTAATTTTTTGAAGGCAGGGGCAATGGAATAATGCCCACCTTCGGAATTCATCACAGGAGAGGCATTTTGAAATCAATCATTAAATTCAGCGTCGCGATGTTTATTGTCGTGATGACAATGACCGCGTGTTCCACACATCAGTACGACCTGACGTTAGATAATCAAATTACCGAATTCGAAATTAAAGCTGACCGGCAATTTGTGACCTGGACTGCGCAGGCAATGGCTGACAATACGCAACCCGCCGTGCCGGTGGTTGCCTGCCAGGCTGCGGCCGTGGCGGCAGGGCAAACACTTTCACTGATTTCTCCCCTTTCTGAACCCGACAGTCAGTTCTTCAATTCCGCGGAAACCGATCTGGCGTTGATTGAATCCCGCACCAAAGCCTTAAATAACAATCCTGCGATTGATCAGCAGATATTCGGCCTGAGAAATATCTTCTATCAGATCAAATATAAAAAGCAGCATTGTTCGCAACAGGATTCTCCGGCGTATATCGCTATTCAGCGTAAACAGGTTTCCGTGATTATGCAGTCAATGCTGACGTATGAGCGGGTATTAAAAAATGGCTCAGGCACATCGCAAAAATAATAAAGGTGAACAGGATGAGTGATATTTTTGATTTAAGAGACCGCTCAATCAATGCGGCAAAAGCTTCACTGGGCGCAAACTGGAATACGGTGGCAAGCAGTGCCGTCCCGCAGATTGAAGCCTTACTTCAGCTGACATGGGAGATTGAAAAGGGCAAAGGCAGTTTCCGTTCGGGGGAGTATGAATCTTTGCTGGCGACTCAAAAATCCACTTTCGTGGCGGTGCTGACCACCTATGAAGCGATCAGCGCAGAGATAGCCTGGCAGGCGCTGAATGCGGTCTTTGACGTGATTTTGAGCGGCGTGCGCAACGTCCTGTAAAAACGATCTTGCGGCGGGCGAGTCTAAAATTATCTTTATCGATAACCATTTTCATTTAGACTGACGGACTTGCCCGCCTCCGGGTCGTTTCTATGAGGATGTCTGATGCTCCGCCGTTTCTTCTCTTATTACGCGCCCTATAAAAAACTGTTCTTCCTCGACTTCGGGTGCGCCATTCTGGCCGGATTGCTGGAACTGGGCTTTCCGATGGCGATCAAAACCTTCATCGATAAGTTGCTGCCCGCACACGACTGGGTGCTGATTATCGGCGCGACGGTCGGTCTGTTGCTGATTTATCTGTTCAATACTGCGCTGATGGCGATCGTTAACTACTGGGGGCATGCACTGGGCGTCGGGATTGAAACCGACATGCGTCGCGAAGCGTTCAGCCATCTGCAGAAACTGTCATTCCGTTATTACGACAATACCAAAACCGGTCACATCATTACCCATGTCACCAAGGATCTGGAGGAAGTGGGCGAAGTGGCACACCACGGGCCGGAGGATGTATTTATCGCGGTGATGACCTTTATCGGCGCGTTCATTCTGATGGCGACGGTGCATGTCCAGCTGGCGCTGATGACCATCATTATTGTGCCCGCGATGACCTGGATGGTCAGCCGCTACGGTGCGCAGATGACTGAAACCTGGCGGCGCCTGTTCGGCCAGGTGGGTAATTTTAACGCACGTATAGAAGAAAGCATCGGCGGCATTCGTGTGGTGAAAGCCTTCGCTAACGAAGCGCATGAGCAAAAACTGTTTGCTTCTGACAACGATAATTACCGCACGACGAAACTGAAAGCCTATCAGATCATGACTGCCAGCCTGACGCTGAGCTATCTGAGTACGCGTCTGGTTCAGTTGATCGTGATGGTCGCCGGAACCTGGTACGTGATTAATGATCAGCTGACTTACGGCGGATTCGTGGGGTTCCTGCTGCTGGTGGAAGTGTTTTTCCGTCCGGTGGCAAAAATCAGTTCGGTACTGGAAAGCTATCCGAAAGGGATTGCTGGTTTCAAACGCTTCACGCAGCTTATTGATACCGCGCCGGATATCACGGACCGGCCGGGCGCTCAGGTGGTCAGCCATCTGCGCGGCGATATTCATTATGACAACGTGGTGTTCGGCTATACGTCAGTCAGCAAGATTCTCAATGGCATCACGCTTTCTATTAATGCCGGAGAAACACTGGCATTCGTCGGGCCTTCCGGTGCGGGAAAAACCACCTTGTGTTCGCTGCTGCCCCGTTTTTATGAGCTGGACAGCGGCAGTATCACCATCGATGGCATTGATATCCGCGACATGACGCAGACCTCGTTGCGTCATAACATCGGCATCGTGCAGCAGGATGTGTTCCTGTTTGGCGGGACGATCCGCGAGAACATTGCGTACGGTAAGCTCGGTGCCAGCGAAGCAGAAATCCGCCTGGCTGCCAGCCGCGCACGCCTTGATGACGTCATTGACGCACTGCCGCTGGGCATGGACACGGTGATTGGCGAGCGGGGCGTGAAGCTTTCCGGCGGGCAGAA
>NZ_JYDF01000012.1:0-20250 GCF_003263525.1 Rahnella sp. NRRL B-41462
GGTGGGGTATTAATGGCGACTCAATACGAAATCACACCACGCTGTTCGGCGGCAGCACCACCTGACGGCTGCGCAGGAAAACCACCACCAGCGCCAGCCAGGCGAGGCCGCTGATCAGGTTGAACATGTTAAACATCCCCGCACCGCCTTCGACATAAGCCACTTTTGCCAGCTCAATCCCAACCGTGAAAATCATCATGCTGATAACGCCCATGGCGGCGGAGACAGTCCCTTTGCTCATGTCGCTGGAGAACAGCGTCAGGCGGTACAAACCGGCATTCGCCACACCAATTCCGAACGCATACAGGCTCAGACCGGCGGTCATCCACAGATAGGCATGCGCAGAAAACATCGTAGCCACCGCAGCGATCAGCAAACCGACCACCATCGGGCCTGCGCCCAGTTTAATCAGATATTCGACGGTACGTTTGCCCGTCAGGCGCGCCAGCGTAACGTTACCGATAATCAGTGCGCCGAAAATCGGCACCTGTAACAGGCCATAATCGTAAGCGGCTAAGCCTTCGCCGCTGATTAAAATCACCGGCGACTGTGCAATCCATGTCAGCAACGGCAGGCTGGCAAAACCAATCGCCAGCGCGCCGCATACGAACTGACGGTTCTTCAGCACGTGCTTGTAATCGCGCAGCAGGCTTGGCATCGAGAACGGTTCACCAAGCCGGGAAGCTGTTTCCGGCATCGATTTCCACAGTCCCCACAGCGCGATAGCGGCGAGCACGGCGAAAATTACAAACATCGACTGCCACGGGGCAATGTGGATCAGCGCCGCACCGGCCAGCGGCCCGAGCAGCGGCGCAATCAGCGCGACATTCGCCATCATGGCCGTGATTTTAATACACACCGACTCTTCGAAGGATTCCTGTATCGCGGCATAGCCGACCGCGCCGATAAAGCACAGGCTGATGCCTTGCAGGAAACGCATCACCATAAACTGTTCAATGTTTTGTACGAACAAAATGGCCAGACAGGTGATGATGAAAAAGCTCACGCCCGCCAGCATGACCGGACGACGCCCGCGCCTGTCTGACAGTGGCCCGAGCAGCCATTGCAGGAACATGCCGCCAGCCAGATAAGCGGTCATGGATGTTGGCACCCATTCTTCCCCGGCATTAAAATTAGCCACGACGGCCAGCATGCCCGGTTGGATCATATCGTTACCGATATAAGTCGCGAATTCGAACAGCACCAGGCACAGAGGGAACAAAAGCGCCTGCCGACCCAGAAGGGACGCAGTATTTGGAGAATTATGCATTTTAGTTATTCACAGACGTAAGGCTAATCGGTTGAAAATTAGCAGAAAATAAGAGACTGTCCGGGCGGGTTTCGCAAGCGAGGCAGTAATGCTGGCTATTTTGCCGATTATTTGAGCGCAACGCAATCTTCAGATTCACGTTCAGCACAATCTGAGAACGGCACTTTTACCTTGTTAGCCCTCCAAAAGCTGGCTACGCTGCCAACAACCATCGGTAAGAAGGAAATTGCAGGGAATGAGCCAAAAAATCAGCTGGATAGATAATCTGCGTGCGCTCGCCTGCATGATGGTGGTGATGATCCACGCCAGCACCTCGCTGGTGGTCAATTTCGCTGCGGTCCATACCGCTGAATGGACAGTGGCAAACCTGCTCAATTCCGCCTCGCGCGTCTGTGTGCCGCTGTTCTTTATGATTTCCGGTGCGCTATTTTTGGGTGAAAAAAGTGCGCAAAAACGGCATTTTTGGCGCGTCACATTATGTTTGCTGTTCTACAGCGCCGTCTCGCTGATGTATATCCTCACCATGACAAAAATAGGATTTTGGCCGTCATTGCGTCTGATTGTGGAAAAACCGGTGTTTTACCATCTTTGGTTTTTCTACGCCATTATCGTGATTTACCTGATTTCCCCGCTGATTAACGTTAAAGCCGTCTCCGGCAGATACCTGCTGATCGCCGGAACGTTGCTTGGCGTCCTGGCGAATCCGCAACTGCCTGCCGTGACATGGCAGAAAATCCATCTTTTGCCGCTGGATTTATACATCAGTGGCGATACCTTCTATTACGTGCTTTACGCCCTGATGGGCCGCGCCATCAGCCAGCTCAATACTGAAAAAATGGTAATCACGCTTACCGCCAGCGCCCTGTTTATCCTCAGCACGCTGGCGATTGCCACGGGTACGTACCGGCAGATGCAGATTAACCAGAATTTCGCCGACACTTTTTACGTCTACAGCGGCCCGCTGGTGTTTATCTCCGCCATCGCGCTGTTCGTGATGTTCAAAAACGCGCTGACACACCGCATGCTGCCGGGATTTGCCCCGATCTCCCGTCATTCCCTGGCCATCTACGGTTTTCATGCACTGATCATCATTGGGCTGCGCAGCCAGCATCTCGACTTTCCGCAATATCCGCTGCTGAACATCGCCTTTTTGTTTATCTGCGGACTGGGTGGCGGATTATTACTGGCGATGGGGTTGGGGAAAATAGACCGGCGGAATTGGGTGAGCTGAAAACAATATTGATTATTTATACACATCATGAATGGTTGTGCATGATATTATCAATTTATTTCCCCTTATTTTATTAAATCGGCACGTCACGATTAATCTCTTTCATTATCTTTGTCATTTTGTTCCGGATATTATTTCGCTTCACTTATCCAGGCAAATTATCATGACATTCTGGCCACCCTTTCAAATAAATGGTGTGATTTATACGCTTGATCATCTTCGGGCATCGACAATTGTTGCTGTCAGGCCAGCCAGTGACGATTTTCCAACCCGTAAGTTACGGATTTTTGTGGTCTACACTGATCATTGTTTCACGGCGCATCAGGCAGAATCTGAGTTGTGGGTTTATCCTCATGCTCCCGGAAAGCATCAGCGATATTTTTGTCCGCAACGTCATTCATATTCATTCCGCTTACCCGAGCTTATAAATAAACTCATTAATGAAAATGCGTTATTAGGCCGGACGTTGCATCAGCATCAGGAAACATTTTATTATCTGGAAACACATTATATGGGTGTGGATTATTGTTTGTTTTTTGAAATAACAAAAAATAAACATCCGGTGGGTGACATACGATTAAAAGTGATGACAAGTTACCCGAGAGAGAAATGGGCTGGCCCGGTGGGCGTAAATGGATGGTTCAGTTTTTGGCATATTTTTGATGCGAGGATGAAAGGTCTTAAATTACCAACAAGGCGCAGATAACAAAAAAGCGACACGGGGTCGCTTTTTTGTTTTTACAGCTTCAGGCGGAGGTCTTTGGATTTTCATCTTATCGCGGCACGGCCAGCGGCCTTTACAGGCAGACACCGACGTACTGTTTAGCGTAGCCATTCAGTCCCACAAATCGTCAGCGGATAAAATTTTACTCAATTAATGCTCAACTTGCAATCAGCCTTGCGTTTAACGCCACCGCTCCTGCGCACGGCGCAATTGTCTTGCGGACGAAAATCCGGCGGCGAGGGCAGCTTTTTCGATGCCTGATCCCTGCTGAAGGCGCTGTTGTGCCACGGCGATACGCAGTTGCTCGTGGTAGTCACGCACGCTGATACCCAGATGCTGGCGGAACAAACGGGTGAGGTGGCGTGCGCTGATGTGCGCTCTGGCAGCGACCTCTTCCACCTGCCAGGCGGATTCCGGTTCGGCGGCCATCAGATTTTGTGCGCGGTGAACGGCGGGGTGCAGATGATTACGGTAACGCAGCCACGGAGAGAGTTGCGGATCATCACCGCCACGACGAAAATAGACCACCATTTCGCGGGCGACATCCAGCGCCGCCTGCGGTCCCAGATGCGTGGCGATCAGGTGCAGTGCCAGATCGATACCGGCGCTGATGCCCGCGCTGGTCAGCACGGAACGGTCTTCAACAAATATCCGGTTATCTTTTACCTGTGCGGCGGGGACCTGCTGGCGCAACTGCCCGATCACGTCGTGATGTGTCGTGCACTGATAGCCGTCGAGCAGCCCGGCTTTTCCGGCCAGCAGGCTGCCGGAGCAGATACACACCAGCGTTAAATTCCCCGCTTCAATGGCGCTTTTCTGCTGATGCAGCCAGTCGCAGGTCGTCTGCGCCACCATTGAGCTGAAGTTTTCAGCGGATTCCGCCACGCCCGGCATGATCAGAATGCTGCCCTCTGGCAGGCTTTGCGGCAGTGGCTGTAAATGGCTGACCATCAGGCCGGTAGACATCATGACTTCCGGCTGCGGCCCGATGTAGTGCAGCCGGAATTGCCCGCTCAGGCGCAGCGCTTCCGCCGGGCCGGTGAGATCTAACGACATCACGCCGGGGAGCGTCACAAAGTAGACATTTCGCTGCATAGTGCTTCATCCGTCCGCAGGGGAAAACGCTATCTTCACACAACGCGGTCAAGTTCCGCCAGCGCACCGGTCACGTCGGTGAGGGTGGCAAAGCGGTCGTCGAGCACCAGTTCGGTACGCAATTTGATCTCCTGCGCGCTCAGCGTGAGTCCGCTGGCGTGGATCATCGGGAACGTCAGTGTCGCTTCGGTGACAAAAGTCACTGAATAGCCGAGATCGGACGCCACGCGGGCCGTGGTTTCGCAGCACTGCTCGGTACGCATACCGGCGATAATCAGATGCGTGATGCCTTTATCGCGCAGCCAGCCGTCGAGGCCGGATTCCGTCAGGGCATTGTGGACGTGTTTATGGACGACATGTTGCGGTTGGTGTGTGAGGAACGTCATCGGCGTGACCAGACCGGAAGCCAGCGAAAAGTCGCCATCAGGATTGACGTGAAACACGTCGATAACCGGCACGTTGCGGGCCTGACAACCATCAATCAGGCGGGTTAAGGCTGCGCTGAAAGCCGGTAAATCATCCTGCTGCCAGAAGTCTTTATGTTCGAAGGAACGTTGAACGTCGATATTTAACAGGGCGCTTTGGGTCATTTCCGGACTCCATCTGGTGAGTGTGAAGCCAGTGTGCGCCTGAATTGAAATGAGAAGAATGCCAAAAACGGACATGATGCTGACCAGGGCGGACGACCTGCGCCATCCGCCGTCGGTTCAGAATTTTTTGATCAAAGCTTCTGATCGGCGCGCCAGTGGTGATAGTCGATATGGTCGGCCTGGAAATTGGTCGTTTCAGCATCGCCGGTCAGGCGGTACGCAAGCTGAAACGCAAAATCAAACGCCAGCCCTAATCCTTTGCCGCTGAGTAAGTTGCCGTCTTCTACAAACGACTGATTGAGGTAAACGCCGTCTTTCACGTCTTTGTATAAATCGCCGGAACAGACATAGCGACGACCTTTCAGCAGCCCGTTTCCGCCCAGTACGCGCGCGGCAGCGGAGCACAGCGGGCAAATCAGTTTCCCGGCGTTGTCATGACGGCGGACAAATTCCACCACCTCTTTACTGGCCGCCAGCGCCACTGAACCTTCCGGCCCGCCGGGCATTACCACGGCATCGAATAAACGATCACCCTGCGCGGACAGCAGTTCGTTGGCCTGCATCTGAATGCCGTGATAGGTGCGCAGCGTCAGGCTTTTCTGGCAGGCTAATGTGGTGACCTGAATCTCCAGCCGCTCGAGAATATCGAGCACAATTACCGCTTCACCTTCTTCAAATCCGTCGGCCAGCAGCAGAGCGACCTGCTTTTTCGCGTTGTCCTTTACCATAATGCAAATGTCCTCTGAGGATAAAAATCAGAGGACATAATAAAATGAAACGGTGTTTTGATATTGTGAGTGGCGTTGCAGAGTGAACTAGAAAACCAGTTGCACTTTCGAGGCTTTGGATTTATCCAGAGCGTACTCCAGCGCTTCCACCAGGCTTTCCTGCGGGAATTCCGCCGACAGCAGCGGCATCGGATCGACAGTTTTATTCGCCAGCCATTCGACCGCCGTGTTGAATTCTTCGGTGAAGCGGAAGCTGCCGACCCAGTTAATTTCTTTGGCAATGAGCATCATCAGCGGGAATTCATTCACCACCGGTCCCATGCCGACCTGAACCAGCGTGCCGCGCGCGCGGGTCACTTCCAGACAACGGCGGATGGAAGACGGATGGCCGGAGGCATCAAAGGAGACATCGAAAAAGCCTTTCTCCGCCTGATATTCACTGAAATCACCCTGTGCGGCGTCCAGCGCTTTACCTGCACCCACCGCCAGTGCCAGCGTGCGGCAACGTTCGCTCGGGTCCGTCACCACGATTTGCGCGGCGCCTTTGGCTTTCGCCGCCAGCACGATCAGGCAACCGATCGGACCGACGCCGGAAACAAACACCGTTTTGCCATGAATATCGCCTGCCTGATTGACGGCATGAATGGCGACGGCCAGCGGCTCGGCGAACACCATCAGACGGTCACTGACCTGATTGTCGTAAGGAATGCACTGGTCGCTGTCGACGATCTTATACTGCGTAAACGCGCCATTGATGTGCGGGAAATACATCGCGCTGCCGAAGAATTTCATGGTGGTGCACTGATTTTCGTCGCCGGAAAGACAGTATTTGCAGGCTTTGCACGGCTTACTCGGGTTCAGCGCCACTTTCTGACCAGGCTGCAAACGCGGGGTATCCGATTTCTCCACCACACCCACCACTTCGTGGCCGAGTACCATCGCCTCGCGCACTTTGAAATCACCCACCGCGCCGTGTTCGTAATAATGCAGATCCGAGCCGCAGATGCCGCCGCGGGTGATTTTCACCAGCGTACCTGCTCCGGTGTAGTCGAGGGTCTGGTTGATCACCGAAACGTCTTTTTTCCCGGTTACGACGCAGGATTGTGTGGCAATAGTCATGGAATTCTCGCTCTTTAAAGGGCCTGATTGCGCCCAGTAAAGAGGGTTTGCCGGTCATAAAATGTGATCGTCGTCACTTTGCGTCGTGTTACGAAAACCTGTTACCCATAACTTGAACGGACTCAACTTTTCCCGGCAGATTTATCACGATTGCGCGCCGGAATGCTGAGGATCAGATGGGTTATCACACCACCGGCCAGCCCCCAGAATGCCGAACCGACTCCCAGCAGCGTGACGCCGGAAGCAGTGATCAGAAACGTAATGATTGCCGCGTCGCGCTGACGCTCATTTTCCAGCGCGCGGTACAGGCTGCCAGCAATGGTGCCGAGCAGCGCCAGCCCGGCGATGGTGTGGATCAGCGCCTCCGGTAACGCAGTAAAGACCATGCCGATGGAACCGCCAAACACGCCCGCAATCAGATAGAAAACGCCTGCCGAGACGGCCGCCATATAGCGTTTTTTGGGATCAGGATGAATATCCTCACCCATACAAATCGCGGCGGTAATGGCGGCGATACAGATGGTAAAACCGCCGAACGGCGCTAAAACTAACGCAGTCAGCGCTGTCCAGGAAATCAGTGGCGAAACAGGCAGATGGTAGCCGTGCGCTTTCAGTGTGGCGATGCCCGGCGCATTCTGTGAGGCCATGGTCACCACAAAAAACGGAATGCCAATGCCGATAATGGTGGAAAGTGTGAAATGCGGCATCACAAACGCCGGTGCGGCGAAGGTCAGCGTCTGACCGTGCAGGGCAATATCACCCTGTAATGCGGCGACGATCAGCCCGGCAACCAGCGCCATTACCACCGCATAGCGCGGCAGGGCGCGTTTTGCCAGCAGATACACCAGACACATGGTCCCTGCGAGGGCAAAATTGCTTTGCAGTGAGGTAAAGGCGTTCAGCCCGAAACGCAACAGAATACCGCCGAGCATCGCCGCTGACAGCGCCTGAGGAATGTAATGCATCAGTCTGGCGAATAAGCCGGTCACGCCACACAGCAGGATCAGCCCGGTGGCAAACACAAATACGCCAATGGCTTCGTTAAGCGAAGTGCCGGGCAGGCTGGTCACCAGCAGCGCCGCACCGGGCGTTGACCAGGCCGTCACCACTGGCGTGCGGTAATACAACGATAGCCCGATGCTGGTAACACCCATGCCCAGCCCGAGCATACTCAGCCAGCCGCCAATCTGCGCTACGCTGGCGCCCGCCGCTTCCGCCGCCTGAAAGATAATCGCCGCGGAGCTGGTATACCCGACTAAAACCGCGACAAATCCGGCGATTACCGCCGAAAACGTTAAATTCTGCAAACTGAGACGCGAGGCCATGGGCGAAATTCCTTCTGGTTAGCGGACGCTGGCGGTATGCTGTTGTGCGTTATAGCGCACATCTGCTGCGCTCAAGATATCACTGTGCGTTATAACGCACAATCGCGATCGGTAAAAACGATTGCCAGAGGAGTCAGGATGCAGGAACTCACCCACCATATTGGCAGCCAGCTGAAAGCCGTGCGCAGCGAACGCGGCTGGAGTCTCAGCCAGACGGCAGAACATACCGGCGTCAGTAAGGCGATGCTCGGGCAAATCGAGCGCGGCGAATCCAGCCCGACCGTCGCGACGCTGTGGAAAATCGCCAGCGGCCTGAATGTTTCGTTCTCGGAATTTCTCGAAACGCCGCCCGCGCAGTCAGCGGCGTTGCATCGCCACGGCTTACTGACTACGTTCAACAGTGACACTTCGGGCATGCGCGTGGTGCCGCTGTTTCCGTTCGATACCACGCTGCGTATGGACATGTTTGTTATCGATCTCGAGCCGGGCGGATGCAGCGAATCCACACCACACGAAGCCGGAGTGATTGAGCATGTGATTGTTATCGAAGGTGAACTGACGCTGACGGTTGACGGCGTGACGCGCGTGCTCAGCGCCGGTGAAGCTTTGCGTTTTGTTGCCGATTGTCCGCACGCTTACCGCAATGAAAGCGGTCATTCCGTGCGTTTCCACGACCTGATACATTATCCGCAGTCACGCCCGTAACGTTTTCATTTCCTGAGGAGAATGCCCGATGAGCCAGCCGCACGATGTGATGATCCGTCTGTTAACCCCCGCAGACCGCGAAGGTTGGGAAGCGTTATGGCGTGATTATCTGGATTTTTACCAGTCGGAGCTCGATCCGGCACAATTTGATTACACTTTCCAGCGTTTATCACAGCCTGATTACGCCAGCATGTTTGGCTATGTGGCGGAGTACGAGGGAAAACTGGCCGGGCTGGTGAACTGTATCAATCACGATCATGGCTGGCACATGCAGCAGGTGGTGTATTTGCAGGATTTGTACGTTGACGACCGCGCCCGCAAACTGGGGATCGGGCAAAAACTGATTGAAGCGGTTTATGCTTACGCCGACGAAAACAATAAAGCCAACGTCTACTGGACTACCCAGACCTCAAATCATACTGCCCGCAAACTGTATGATCGTATTGGTACGCTGACCGAATTTATTAAATATTCCCGTTAAGTGGTTTACGCATATTCATTTTCGTTGTGACGTAACCGAGGCTGGCGTACAGCGCCTGCGCACCGGGATTGCTGGCAAAGACATTCAGTTCAATTGCCACACAACCCTGTTCCTGCAGGCGTTCTTCCATCAATCTGAACGCTGCCGCTGCATGACCCTGACGGCGAAATTGCGGATACACCGTCAGTTCGTACACGAACGCGCTGCGCACGCCATAACGTTCCACATTGGAAAACCATAAATAGCCCGCTGTTTCGCCGTTCTCTTTGGTTTTAATCTCAAAAAGATACTGATCCGGTGTATCAATACCTTGCGGCAGTGCACTTTGCGTAGAACTGCGAGCCCGTTCCAGCGCGGTATCCGCCTGCCAAAGACCGGCTGTTACGTTCTCTTCTGCATAATCTTTTGCCAGCTGTTCTGCGAAACCCTGGTAAAACGCAGCACTCATCGGCGCTAAAATAGTCATCCTTTCCCTCTGATTTATTTGTTGTTTTCCGGCTTCTTATAAGGCGTGACGTAGCATTCGCTGATGGTGGTGGAATGACTTTCCATCTGCGTGATGATGTAGCCTTTATCGGTCAGCGCCACTGAACTGTAGGGCGTTTCATTATTTTTATCTGAAATCACGTCTTCAAAAGACTGAATGATTTTGGCTTTTTCACTGGCGCGCGTCGGATCATCCATCCCGTCGACCCGGATCATCGCCTGTTTAAACTGATTACGGAATCCTGTTTTCCCCGCCTTGCTTTCAATCACGGCCTTGATGTTCACCGTGATGTCATTACCGAGCAGAAATAAGGTGTTGCTCTGATAAACCAGCACATTCTTGCGTTTCGAAACCACGAAGCCGTTCTCGATAACTTTCATTTTGCTGTTGTTGGCGTAAGTCACATCATCCAGGCAAATGGTTTTATCGCCGACCTTAAACTGGCTGAACCGCGCTTTGATTTCTTTCGGCGTAGATGCCGCCTGCGAGCAGAGCGGTGCAAGCAGCAAAAGAGGTAAGAGCCATGACTTCATAGGAGTTTCCTGAACAGGTGCTGAATCAGCCGACATAACAGCAGTATAGGGAGACGTGCGCAGGATGCGAACGTTTATCTTTGGCGGACCTCATACTTATTCATTGCTACAATGAATAAGTATGAGGTGGGTTGGAGGCGTAAAAATGCCGACTTTATATGTCGTTTTTGGATTTCCCAAGCAGAGATGGAGGCTGTAGTGGGTTGTCGCCGATCTATTAGGCGGTTATGCGTTCATTCCAGGTATCTTTATAAATGATATTCCCGTTTACATACTTCCATGTAATGCTTTCATAGCGTAGCTGGATAGTTTCAAAATGTGTTCCAGTCTGGTTGCCTGGGTATAAATTGGGTGCAATGGATGTAACTTTTACATTTTCCAAAATGATATTGAAGTATTCGGCTTCTATTCCCGCCTCAAGAATATGATACATTTTGATTGTAGCAGACTTCAGCGTTTGTCCTTCACTCAGTGCGCGATACAAAAGCGGCGTTGTCCTATCGAATTCTTTTTGCAAGGTGATCGGAGAATGTATTCGTGTCCCTGTTAGTTTACCCGTGTTTCTGTCGGCTGGGATATGCATATTATGAGTCACTGATTTTAACTCTATCGCCCCCTCTCTGCCTGAAACCAACGAACCACCAACAATGGGCGAACCATCTACTCCGGTTAGAAATAAATATGCTGGATTTGACATGAAATATCCTTATATTTAATGTTTAGTTATCCTGTGGGTAATATTTATCGACTAGTTTACCAATAATCCATATGACAAATACCATAGCTGAAATGGCGAGCAATCTCTCCAGCCAGGTATCAAAATAAAATACAAAGAATAACGAAAACCAGACTGATGCACCGCCAAGGATAGCGCCTATTTGACCTACTGCAGCATTTGCAGCTTTCTTCATAAAGCTGGGTTTCTTATCCACTTATCTACGGGCTCCAACTTTTGAATCTACAATTTTTAGGATCTTATCAAACGCGGGAGAGCCTTGTTGGTGTCGAACATACAGGGCGTCAACAAAAGGTGACAGGGCAGGCTCGAACAGGAAATAAAGCAGGTCATAATCTTTTAACCGCAAAATAGCGTAGAGTTCAGGCACTTCCACGCTCAGCTTTTCTGATGCCCGAATGCAGCGTTCTTTCATTCCTCCGACTAATAATATGTTTCCAATGACCCCGCCTCTTACTTTCACAAAAAAGCTTGTTCCTTGAGCTATCGCGATAGCAACTTTCCCGGCAATAACTGTATTAGTTGCAGTTCTGCCGACAACTGAGAAAACAGATCGGCTGTATGTTTTGTTTTGTTCGCTTTCTGAAACGTATTTATTGAAATCATTAAGTATAGTTTGTATCGCGTCCGTAATCCGATCATGTTCCAGTATTCCACGTTTAATCGCTTCTATTATTCTTATTGTTTCTGTTTCATGAGCGTGGTATGAATCTGTATCGAAAAAACCATATGCAAGATATCCAAGATCAACTGGCACGGAAAGTATTCCATGTACCAAACCAATAGCTGAATCAGGGGAAATAATTATGTCGGCAATGCGCTGTGCTATCTCTTCTGAATTATCCATAATGCGCCCTTTGAAGTCCGTTTGTTTGGCGGTTTTTTAGAGGATATATTGACTTAAGCCAAATGGCAATGGTTAAAAAACGTGCGAAAGTTTGGTGCGGAAAATATCTTGTTTAATCAGTTTCTCAAAATTAGCTTAATGTATAAGATGATGTACGCATTCTTTAGAATGAGAAAATTTGCCCGTATCCCAACAACTCCACTCGGGTTTATCATCTGAATGAGTTTTTAACGACACCTCCCTCTTTCTGCGCTATGTTTTTCTTCCTTTGTTTTATTTCTTTCAGGAGTTTGCCATGAGCCAGCCTTCGCTGATTTTGTATTCCGATGCCAATTTTTTCAGCCCTTATGTGATGTCCGCTTTTGTCGCGCTGACCGAAAAAGGCATTCCCTTTGAACTGGAAAAGGTAGATCTGGCTAACGCGGAAAACCTGAAGGAAAATTATTCGGCGATTTCCGTCACCCGCCGCGTACCGACATTAACCAATGGCACGTTTGTGTTATCCGAGTCCTCTGCGATTGATGAATATGTCGAAGAGTTGTTCCCTGCGCCCACGTTCCCCGCCATTTACCCGGCTGACCCTGAAAACCGCGCCAAGGCCCGTGAAGTACAGGCATGGCTGCGCAGCGATCTGATGCCTATTCGCGAAGAGCGTTCAACGGAAGTGGTGTTTGCCGGTGCGAAACGTCCGGCGCTCAGTGCAAGCGGACAGCAGGCGGCTGAAAAACTGTATGCCGCCGCCGCGTTTTTACTGGGCGACAAAGAATATTTATTTGGCGAATGGTGTATTGCGGACGTGGATCTGGCGCTGATGCTTAATCGTCTGCATCTGAACGGCGATCCGCTGCCGGAGAAACTGGCCGCTTACGCAGAGGCGCAATGGCAGCGGCCATCGGTGAAGGAATGGCTGGCGCTTTCAGCTTAACGTTTTTGTCAGAAAGAACCGCGTATGCGTCGAGGGCGCATCGTCCGGCGCGCGGGAATCAGGGATGTAATCCTCCAGCGCCATTTGCATGCTATAGCCCATACGTTCGTAGAAAGGCCGCGCCTGGAAACTGAACGTATCAACCAGCGAGTAACGGCAACCCCGTGCTTTGGCTTCCTCTTCCGCTTCCCTGATGAGCTGCGTGCCGACATCTTTGCCGCGCAGCGTTTCATCGACCCACAGCATCTTTATGTACATCCAGTAGCCGACGGTTTCAGCCACGATACCGGCCAGTTTCTTGCCATTCTCATCTTCCACGAAAATGCCTAACTCGCGGAAGGTCGGTTTCGGGATAAAGTTTCTGTTGAAATCCCGCAGTGCCGTTTTGATCTCCTCGAGATCGCTTTCGGTCGGGGCATGGGTGAGACGAGTCTTCATGACATTTTTCCTTTTTCCGTTAACGTTTTGTCGTAGCGAGGCGAACTGCAAAAGCGATAAACACGGTGCCGGTGAGCCGGTCCAGCGTTCTGACCACTGCCGGACGGCGCAACCAGCGCGACAGCGGGCGGGTGGCCGAAATCATGGTGACCGACCATAACGTCCCGATCACCGCATGCATGGCGGCGAGGCCGAAAATGTACGGCCCGACCGGATAGCCGGTGGCGACGAACTGCGGCAGGAAAGAGACATAAAACACACCGACTTTCGGGTTAAGCACGTTGCCAAAAAGGCCTTTAACGAACGGCGAGTTCCCGATGCGTAAGGCGGTGCGGCGGCTTTGCGGCGCATCCATGTTCATTTCGTTGCGGGGTTTGAACAACATCTGCAGGCCGAGCCAGGCCAGATACGCGGCACCGATCCATTTCAAGACATTGAAGGCGATTTCAGAGGCAGCGAGCACGGCGCCAAGGCCAAGTGCTACCATCGCGCCCCAGACCAGACAACCGGTGCTGATGCCAAAAGCGGTGGACAGCGCCTTTTTACTGCCCTGACTGGCGGCAGTGCGCAGCACCAGTGCGGTATCGAGACCGGGGGTGAGGGTTAAAATGCCAGCGGCAAGCGCGTAAGAAAGCAGGGATTCGGTAACGGTCATTGGCTTTTCCTGATGAGCGAAAAAACCAGAATAGTGAAGCGGACGGCAGAGATGCAATCGCGAATTTAAATGAAATTCGGCATAAAAATACTGGCAAATAAAAAAGCCTGTGGAAGTCGGGCTTCCACAGGCTTTTCAGAGGGTTTTCTCGCAGACGATTATTTGTAGATTTCAGCGTCAGCGTGCAGTTTGTTGTTCCCGGTCACGGAGATGATGCGGTAAGAAGAGGCACCGGCATCTTTCGCTTGTTGTGAAAGTTTCGCTTCCAGGCCACTGATAGAGGTGGAGTTGGCGGCGGAAATCACCCCAATTTTCTGCATGTCACTTGATGGCTGAGTAATCTGCTGAGCCGCGAAGCTGCCGAAAGAAATCAGGGAAAGGGTTGCAGCTACAGCAAAAATTTTGACGTTTTTCATGATGATTTATCCATTCAGGTTATGAGAGTGAAAGGTGGTTGCCTTTCGATGAATGTATAATAGGCGTGATACCCGGAGATGAAAAACGGATTGATTTGATTATCTTGTTCAAAATATTTGGTCTACTTTTTACGCGATTTTACGTGCGAATGCGGGTAGCTGACGAAACCGCATTCGTGCTGACACAGCCTGAAACTGCCTTAGGTTTCTCTGCATTTCTTCCCTTCCTGCTGATTTTGGGCGGTTTTGTAGAAAGGGTGCTAGACTTTATCTGCAGTTCAAGAAGAGGGCGTTCGTGCAAAACACACGTTCTGCTCGCAGAGCCTGAAACGTTCTGCTCTTGTTTGGCTAATTTGGCTGAACAATATTCACGGTAACGGAAATTTATTCGGAGGAGTCGAAAATGGGAATTTTATCCTGGATTATCTTTGGTCTGATTGCAGGTATTCTGGCGAAATGGATCATGCCGGGCAAAGATGGCGGCGGATTCATTCTGACCGTAGTCCTGGGTGTTGTAGGTGCCGTTGTGGGTGGTTATATCAGTACTTTCTTCGGTTTTGGTCGCGTAGACGGATTCAACTTCGGCAGCTTCGTGGTCGCCGTGATTGGTGCGATCGTCGTACTGTTTATCTACCGTAAAGTCAGAAGCTAAGGTGTCGACCTTAGGTTGAGATGTGAAAAGCCGCGCAAGTCGCGGCTTTTTTGTGTCTGTTAATCACTCCACCGGCGACGTCGGCAACCGTACGATGTCCTGATTATCATTACCCATCCAGTAAACGCCTTCCTTCGCCCAGAACGGTCCTTCGATAAAGTCGAGCAGGCCGGAATACTCTTCGTAAAATTGTTTGCCGTCGCGGTTGTAGACACGCATATAGCCGGAATAATGCCCGCCGTCACCCGGCATGGTCATGCGCGGAATAAATTCGAAAGTTTTATACTCGCGCACCACATACTGTTTGTTCGGGCTCCATTGCTCGGAGACGAGTTTCCCTTGTTTCCACCACTGATGGCCTGCGGCGATCACCGCCAACAGCACCGCCAGCATGATCCAGCGCTTGCGCTGACGCATCAGAGCTTCCTGACTTTTGATTTTGGGCATTAACGTAACTCTGTATTTTTACGCGGACGTCCGCCTTTTTTACCATTTTCCCGGCTGGCACTGGCTTTAACGGCGCTGCGCATGGCACCGTTAATTGAGGCAACAATTTTCTGTAAGTCGCTGGCATCAAAAAGAATTTTTGCAAGTAATCCCGGCAGGTAAATATCCACATTACAGGCCGGAATACGCAGTGCTTTGCTGAAACCATCGACTGCTGCGGTGTTCAGTTGTTCCTGCGTCGCGTGCTGAAGTTCTTCAATCAAATCAATGTTAATAAGATACCCGACGCCGTTGCCGTGCATGATCATAAAGGCATGTTGTTCAGGACGGTATTCGACCGAAACAGGGCGGGAAGGGTCATTAGCCGTTTGCTCCCCGCGCTTTAACGCCGCATCAAATCGTGTCATTGGTGCCATGGATCTTCTCCCATTCAGCATTGAGCGTGACGATATTTGCTTCTAAGTAACGAAACAAAGCTTTGATCTCCGCGTCGTAAATGAACATGGCGCGGCAGGTGATCATGGCTGTAAACCATAATCAACCATCCTGAAAAGCGGAGAATTGTGGGCATGAGTTTATCCATAAACCTAGCAGTTAGGTTTATGGTAGACCTGAAGGGATGAATTAGCGAGCGTTACTTTATCAGGGACTAAATCGCCACCAGCCCGCGCACGCCTTCCGCCTCCATTTCTGCCCCGCGCCCGCGTTTCACAATGCTGCCGCGCGACATCACCAGATAGCTGTCGGCCAGTTCGGCGGCGAAATCGTAGAATTGTTCGACCAGCAGGATCGCCATGTCACCGCGGGCGGCGAGCTGTTTGATCACCGCACCGATTTCTTTAATCACCGACGGCTGAATGCCTTCGGTCGGTTCGTCGAGGATCAGGAGATTCGGTTTGCAGGCCAGCGCACGGCCAATCGCCAGTTGTTGCTGCTGGCCGCCGGACAAATCCCCGCCGCGGCGATGCTTCATTTCCAGCAAGATCGGGAACAGATGGTAGATTTCATCCGGCACCTGTTTAGCATTGCTGCCGGAAAAACGCGACAGCCCCATCAGCAGATTTTCTTCCACGGTCAGACGCGGAAAAATTTCGCGTCCCTGCGGGACATAGGCAATGCCCGCCTGTACACGCTGGTGCGGTTTTCGGGAATTGATCACCTGATCCTGCCAGGTGATGGTGCCGGATTTCGCCGGTATCAGCCCCATCAGGCATTTGAGCAGCGTGGTTTTTCCGACGCCATTACGTCCGAGCAGGCACGTCACTTCGCCGATTTTTGCCTCAAAAGACAGGCCGCGCAGAATGTGGCTGCCGCCGTAAAACTGATTCAGTTCATTTACCTGCAACATAATGCGACTCCTCAGCGCCCTAAATACACGTCGATAACCTGCTCGTTGGCCTGCACTTCACGCAGAGAGCCTTCAGCCAGTACCTGACCCTGATGCAGTACGGTGACGTGGTCAGCGATGGTTTCCACAAACCCCATATCGTGCTCGACCACCATCAGCGAATGCCTGCCAGCCAGTTGTTTGAACAGCTCTGCGGTGTATTCGGTTTCGGCATCGGTCATGCCTGCCGCCGGTTCATCGAGCAGTAACAGATGCGGTTCCTGCACCAGCAACATACCGATTTCCAGAAACTGTTTCTGACCGTGCGAAAGCAGGCCCGCCGGTCGATGTCGCTCAGCGGCGAGGCGCAGCGTGCCAAGCATTTCATCGATGCGGTCACGCTGCTCGCTGTTCATTTTTGCGCGCAGACACGCCCATACTGATTTATTGGTTTTCTGCGCGATTTCCAGATTTTCGAATACCGTCAGCGCTTCAAACACCGTCGGTTTCTGGAATTTCCGCCCGATGCCTGACTGCGCAATCTGCACCGGATCCAGTTTCGTCAGATCGGTACGCTGGTCGTAAAAAACACGGCCACTTTGCGGTCGGGTTTTGCCGGTGATCACGTCCATCAGCGTGGTTTTCCCCGCGCCGTTCGGGCCGATCACGCAGCGTAATTCGCCGACGCCGATGTTCAGCGACAAATTGGTCAGCGCCTTAAAGCCGTCAAAGCTGACGTTGATGTTTTCCAGTTGCAAAATCGGGTCAGTTTGTTCGCGGTGCCGGTCCGCCCGCTGCGGCTGGGTAAACAGGTCTTCGGTCATGGTCATCAGGATTTCCTCTTGCGCAGCAGGCCAATCACGCCTTGCGGCAGGAACAGTGTCACCAGAATAAACATGCCGCCGAGCACAAATTGCCAGTATTCGGGAATGGCGACGGTGAACCAGCTTTTCGCGCCGTTGACGATGCCTGCGCCAATAACCGGGCCGATCAGCGTGCCGCGTCCGCCGAGTGCCACCCAGATGGCGGCTTCGATGGAGTTGGTTGGCGACATTTCGCCCGGGTTGATAATGCCGACCTGCGGCACGTACAGCGCACCCGCCAGACCGCACAGCATGGCGGAAATCGTCCAGACGAACAGCTTGAAACCTTTCGGATCGTAACCGCAGAAAATCAGCCGGTTCTCAGCGTCACGCACTGCCGTCAGCACGCGGCCATATTTACTTCTCGCCAGCGCAAAGCCCAGCGCCAGACTGGCGACCAGCACCAGAACCGTGGCTAAAAATAATCCCACGCGGGTGCCGGTGGCGGTGACCGGAAAGCCGAGCAGGGTGGTAAAACCGGTGAAACCGTTATTGCCGCCAAAACCGGTTTCATTGCGGAAAAACAGCAACATACCGGCGTACGTCAGCGCCTGCGTCATGATCGAAAAATAGACGCCTTTGATTTTTGAACGGAAGGCGAAATAGCCGAACACAAACGCCAGCGCGCCGGGCACCAGCACGATCAGGCACAGTGCCCAGGCAAAATGCTGCGTACCTGCCCAGAACCACGGCAACTCGGTCCACGACAGAAACGACATAAAATCCGGCAATCCGCTGCCTGCGGCCTGCCGCATTAAATACATGCCCATCGCATAACCGCCGAGGGCGAAAAACAGCCCGTGGCCGAGCGACAGCAAACCGGCATAACCCCAGACCAGATCGAGCGCGATCGCCACGATCGCATAACAGAGGATCTTGCCGATCAGCGTCAGCGTGTACGTGGAGATCGCCAGCGGATTACCGGCGGGCAACAGCGCCAGAAACGGCATCACAATCAGGAAGATGAGCACCAGCGTGCCCACCGAAATCGCAATCTTCGGCGCTTTTTGTACGCCGGTAATCGTCAGAGGCTGGCTCATCAGTCAATCACCCTGCCTTTGAAGGCGAAGAGTCCCTGAGGACGTTTCTGAATAAACAGGATAATCAGCGCGAGGATCAGGATTTTCCCCAGTACTGCGCCGATTTCCGGCTCAAGAATTTTGTTCACGATGCCCAGACCAAAGGCCGCCACCACGGTGCCCGCCAGTTGTCCGACACCGCCAAGTACCACCACCAGGAAGGAGTCGATGATGTAGCCCTGCCCGAGTTCCGGGCCGACGTTACTGAGCTGCGATAATGCCACGCCACCTAAACCGGCAATGCCGGAACCGAGGCCGAACGCCAGCATATCGACGCGCCCCGGTGGGTACCCCACAGCAGGCCGCCATGGCGCGGTTCTGGGTGACGGCGCGTACGTTCATGCCCAGCCGGGTTTTATTGAGCAGCAGCCAGGTCAGGCCGAGCACCAGCAACACGAAGATGATCACCGCGATGCGGTTGTACGGCAGCACCAGATTCGGCAGCAACTGAATACCGCCGGAGAGCCAGCCGGGATTCGCCACTTCGACGTTCTGCGCACCAAACAGCATACGTACGCCCTGAATAAGGATCAGGCTGATGCCCCAGGTCGCCAGCAGGGTTTCCAGCGGACGACCGTATAAATGGCGGATGACCGTGCGCTCCAGTGCCATGCCAATCCCCGCCGTAATGAAAAAGGCTACCGGCAGCGCCACCAGCGGATACAGCGCCAGCAGGCCAGGGGCATAGTGCTGAAACAGCGACTGCACCATGTAAGTCGAGTAAGAGCCGAGCATTAACATCTCGCCGTGTGCCATGTTAATCACACCCAGCAAACCGTATGTGATCGCCAGTCCGAGTGCGGCCAGCAGCAGAATCGAGCCGAGCGATAAGCCGGTAAACGCCTGACCCAGTAAATCGCCAATCATCAGGCGATGCTGCACCGCTTTCAGGCTGGCGAGCGCGGCATTACGCACCGTGGCATCAGGCTCGGTTTTCGGATCCGTCAGGCTTTGCAGGCGGCCTTGAGTATCCGGATCGCCCGACGTGCCGAGCAGTTCAACGGCTTTCAGGCGCACCTGCGGACTGGCATCAGCCAGTTGTAAATTTGCCAGCGCGATGGAAAGGGCGTCGTGAACGGTGCTGTCTTTTTCCCGTTCAAGACGACGGGTCAGCAGCGGCAACTGATCGGCCTGCGCTTCGCGCTGTAAGGCTTTGGCAGCCTGTAAACGGACCGCGCTGTCGGTGCTCACCAGACGGTGTGCGGAAAGCGCATTGGCAATCAGAATACGCAGGCGGTTGTTCAGCCAGACTTTTTTGGTGTCACCCTGCGGTTTAACGTCGCCTTCCAGCGGCGTCAGTTGATCGCCATTTTGCGCAAACGCATGTTTTGCTTCGTCGATGACGACGTTTTCCTGCTTCAGTGCCTCGAGCAGTGGCAGCCTTTCCGGCTGCGGGTCTGCCGCCCATTGCTGTAATAACGTGGCCTGCTGGCTGCGGCTGGCGGCAGCAAAGTCATTCGCCGCACCCGCCTCTGCCAGCAACGGAAGGCAACAAAGCAGGAAAAGCAGTGATCGGATGAGGATTCTCATAATGTTCTCGCCGCATAAAGTTGATGCTGGTTTGCGTCCTCCCCCTG